>JBBRRV010000078.1:0-14108 GCA_038246075.1 Bacteroidales bacterium | reverse complement strand
GCACTGGGCTGGTTTGTATGAACAGAAAACAAAGAATGGCAGTCAGTTTCTTTATGTAAACCGTGGACTCGGAACGATAGGTTTCCCCGGCAGGATAGGTATCCTCCCCGAAATAACACTCATTATCCTGAAACGAAAAATCGAATAGTTTTCGGAAAGGCAATTGGTTGCCTTATGGATACCTTGAAATGAATTGAAAGCGGATGGTGTGTGAACTTAAAGTTTGAACCAGTTTTTTACAAAATCATCTTTCTGATGTGCCTCATCCTTGTGAAGGAACTCATTGTTATGCTTATTATAGATATAATCAAGGCCCCATTCCTTATGATGAACCGATATCTGTCTTGTAGCGTCAACAATAAAATCCACTTCCTCATCTGTCATGGTGGGATGGAGCGATAGCCTTATCCAGCCGGGTTTTTGCGACAGATCGCCATGTGTGATGCGCTCGGTGATTTCCCTGGATTTTTCGTGACTCACATCGAGCAGGAAATGGCCATAGGTGCCTGCACATGCGCATCCTCCCCGCACCTGGATACCAAAGCGGTCGCTGAACAATTTTACAGCAAGATTGTAATGGACATCGTCGATATAAAAAGAGATGATCCCAAGCCGGTGGCGGACATTATCGGCTAAAATATGCAGGCCTTCGATTTTTTCGAAGCCGCCGAATGTACGGTTAACCAATTCTGCTTCCCGGATGCGTATTTTTGTGACATCCATCTGGTTTTTGACCTCGAGTGAAAGTGCAACCTTGATAGCCTGCAGGAATCCTGGCGTGCCACCGTCCTCGCGGACTTCAATATCATCAATGAATTTGAATTCGCCCCAGGGATTGGTCCAATCCACGGTGCCTCCACCAGGTTGGTCGGGGTCGTCGCGATGGTAGAGGGCTGAATCAAAAATAAGAACACCTGAAGAGCCTGGACCTCCTAAAAATTTATGGGGGGAGAAGAAAATGGCATCCAGTTTCTCCATGGGATTGGCAGGGTGCATATTAATATCCACGTATGGAGCAGAAGCAGCAAAGTCGATGAAACAATAACCACCGGCTTCGTGCATGATACGAGCCAGTTCATGATAAGGGGTTTCGATCCCTGTAACGTTGCTGCAGGCAGTAAAAGAACCTATTTTAAGCTTGCGGTTTGAATATGCTTTGAGTTGTTGACGTAAATTTTCCGGATCCATGAGCAAACCTTCCCCGGGTGGAACCACAACTACATCGGCAATGGTATAATACCAGGAGGTCTGATTGGAATGATGCTCCATATGGGTGAGAAAGACAACAGGACGTTCATCTGCCGGCACACATTCATGGGCTGTTTTACGTCCACAAGATTTGAGGTTAAGTATACGCTGAAATTTTACAAGGGCAGAAGTCGTGCCGAAGCCTGTAGTGATGATTACGTCATCCTTACCTGCATTCACATGCTCTTTGATGAGCTTATGTGCCTGGTGATATGCCTTGGTCATTAACTGGCCGGTTTCGCAGGTTTCTGTATGGGTATTGGCTACATAGGGTCCGATCTCATGGAGTAACTTCTCCTCGATGGGAGCATAAAGCCGGCCACTGGCAACCCAGTCGGCATAGAGCAGCGTTTGGGTGCCATAGGGCGTTTCGTAGCGGTATTCGTTACCGATGATATCCTTGCGGAATGAAGAAAAATGCCCGGAAAAGCTGGCCATAGTAGCGTGGTTTTGTGGAAAGGAATGGTGCAAATTTGCAAATAATTCCTGCAACAAATTTGTAATAATTCAGAAATTATGGAGAAACTGCATTAAAACCATCAACAGCCCTCACTTCTCCAGGTTCCAGGTTACCCAGCAGGAGATCGCCCACCCGCACACGCACCAGGCGCAAGGTTGGAAAGCCCACTGCTGCGGTCATTTTGCGTATCTGCCTGAACTTGCCTTCGGTAAGCGTAATGGAAACCCAGCTTGTTGGACCGTGACGGTCGTCGCGAATTTTGCGAATGCGTGGAGCAAACCCGGGATCAACTTCCAGCCGGAATGCTTTGCAGGGTTTTGTAATATATTTTACATCCCTGATGCCGATTTCTACCCCCTGCTTTAAAGATTCAACAGCTTCAGCAGTAATCATACCATCTACCTGGGCATAGTACTCTTTCTCTGTTTTCCTGCTACGGATGTATTCGCTCATCTTGCCGTCGGTGGTAAGCAGGAGCAATCCTTCGCTATGTTCATCCAGACGGCCGATAGCCATGGTACCTTCCGGGAAATCAAACAAGCTGCCCAGTAATTTTTTCTTTTTATGTTCGCACACGAACTGGCAGAGATAACCGTATGGCTTGTGGATGATAAAATGGTTGTGGTCAGGCATTAGAAAACGGGAGTAAATTGAAGTAAATTGAAGTAATTAGAAGTAGTTAGAAGTAGTTAGAAGTAGTTAGAAGTAAATGGAAGTAAATTGAAGTAAATTGAAGTAAATTGAAGTAAATTGAAGTAAATTGAAGTAAATTGAGGGAACCACCTTTAAATTATGCTACAAACAGGAACTAACTTGAATATTTGAGATTGATGAGATTGATGAGATTGATTGGATTGATGAGATTGATGAGATTGATATAGTTCGGAATACATAGAAATACATTGAAGTACATAGAAATACATAGAAATATTTGACCCTCACATCAAAATTTATTTTGGAACTTGACATTTGGAACTTGGAACTTGGAACTTGGAGCTTGGAATTTATTTAGACGATACAATTAGGTGGTTTTCAGCTAAAAATATTTTAGTTATATAATTGCAAATAGATGTAGAAACAAATTTTATTTATTTCTTAAAAAATCTCTGATGAGCGCGATCTCTTCAGCAGGCTGCTCAACCTGTGGATTATGGCCGCTGCGCTCGAACATAACAAACTTTGCCTGTGGACAATATTCTTTATATTTTACCATCATCCAGGGAACGCCAACACGGTCGAAGCGCCCGCCGATAATCAGGACAGGCATTTTCAGCTCTTTGAGTTGTTTCCTGAAATCAAAATTTCCGATGTCATTGCCTACGATAAAATCGCCATCCCGGCCAACCATCTGGTAATATAGTTTGGTGTTCATATTATGAGGGTAAGGCTTTGCAGCGCCAGGCAGGAATTTGTCAGGATTATAGGCATATAAGAATCCGTATGGAACCTGGCTGTATATCTCCTGGTGAACAGCATCGCTGGAAACAGCGCCCAGCGCTCTTGCCTTCATGAGTTTATCCCATACTTCAGGATAATTTGTTTTTATTTCATGGTTGCTGTTGTCATCGTTTTCCTGCCACATCTGAAAACTGTGAAAGGTATTTGCCAGGATAAGCCGTTTGACATTGCCAGGGTATTTAATGGCATAACCCTGCGCAACAAGCCCTCCATAGGAATGTCCCAAAATGCTGATTGTGGCATAACCCATTGCCTGGCGCAAACCTTCCATGTCTTCGATGTCACGATCCAATGAATAATCCTTTACATTGGCTGCCGTATCTGATTTCCCCCTTCCAAATCCGTCGAAAAAAACCAAGGTGTTGTTTTTGGCCAGGGAATCAAATTGACGCATGTAGTAATGTGCATTTCCCGGTCCGCCTGGAATGAGGAAAAGCGGGTCGCCTTTCCCAAAACTTACGGTCCATATTTTTGCACCTTTTATCGTGTAGAATTTTCCATCTGTCTGGCTGTCGGGATAAGTCTGGGCCAGCAGGGCTGAAGCATTAAGCAGTATGCAAATAGCTATAACAATTTTTCTCATGGTTGGGATGTTAGAAGATTCCTTGGAATATGTGCCAAAAGTAATGAATAGATCCATCTTTTTCAAAGCTGAATGTGACCCGAAGACACTAAGCACTCCCAACTCTAGGCACTCCCAACTCTAGGCACTCCCAACTCTAGGCACTCTAGGCACTCCTAACCTAATCCCCCTGTGCAATCTGGATCGATGAAACCTCAATGTCACCGCCTTCGGAATAGAGACTCAGCCAGTTGTTGTCTTCACGATACCATTTATCCTGAACGCTGATGCGGATAATAAAATCATTGCTCACATCGCTGGTAATGCTGCGTAAAACAATTCCGCCATTTTTGGCATTGTCGCGGCCATAATTCAGATACACTTTTGGTTTGGAACCTCCCGGGTTACGGGCCTTGAGCACTACATAGTTGTTCTTACGTAAACCTGCTTCCACGGGTTTAAATGAATACCGCTTTTCAGTGTTGTTAGGTAGTATAAATGTTTCTTTGGTCACATTTACTATGGAATGTTCTGCCATGTATTTTTTGATTTTGGCAATCATTTCAACGGGATATGACTCATCGGGCTTGGCCGCAAGAGCATTTTCATAGAAGTCGACCGCCTGATCGAATATCCGCGCTCCGTATGCTTTATCGGCATCCGTAATGATCCTGTCATAGGCATCCTTCATCTCTTTCGCTCTTGCCAGCAGCAGATTCGAGATTTCGGTCAGTTTATCCTTAGGGTAGGCTTCTGCAGGTTTCAGCGCGGAAGCCTGCTGATAAACAGATCGCGCATCACTGTAATTCTGTTTTGCAAAATCACCATCTGCTTTTTTGATGAGTTCGGTATAGCGTTGTTCGGTTTTTTCCTTATCACGGGTGAAAATAGCGTTGATGGCGCTGATTTTTTCCTGTGCATAGGTTTCCCCTGGTTTAATGTCGAGTGCCGATTGATAACCAGTGAGCGCCAATAAATAGTCTTTGTCACTATATGCTTTATCCGCGGAAGCAATTGCTTTTGCATAATTTTCGTTCAGTGCATTTTGCTTCGCCACGATGTTGCTTATCTCTGTAAGCTTGTCCTGTGGATATGTTTCGTTTGGTTTGATTGCCAGTGCAGTGGTGTATCCGTCAGCAGCCTGAATGAATTTTTTTTCGCCGAAAGATTTATCGGCATCGGCGATTGCCTTGTCGTAGCTATCCTGCAAAGCTTTCTGCTTACCGAGCAGTGTATTGATGGCTGTAATTTTTCCAAGGGGATAAGCTTCTCCTGGTTTAAGCGCAACGGCTGCCTGGTAGCCCGATAAAGCCAGCGTGTAATCCTTTGCCAGCAGTGCTTTGTCGGCTTCAGCAATGGTTTTGCTGAAATTTTCATCCAGTGATTTTTGCTGGTCCAGCAGTGCTGTAATGGCTAAGAGCTTATTCCCCGGATAGGATTCATCCGGTTTGATGGCTAGCGCCGCCTGGTAACCAGTGGTTGCGTCATTATATCTCTTTTCTTCAAAAGCCTTGTCAGCAGAAGCTATTGCTTTGTCGTAGCTATCCCTGATCGTTTTTTGTTCGCCGAGGATCTTATTTATCGTTGAGATTTGTCCCTGTGGATAAGTCTCAGCAGGTTTAAAAGCCAGCGCCGATTGATAGCCTGTAAGGGCTTCATTATATTTCTTGCTTTCAAAGTTTTTGTTGGCCGAAGCGATCGCCTGCTCATAGCTCTCCTGTAATGATTTCTGCTGCCCCAGGATCGTATTGATTTCAGTGATTTTTCCTTTCGGATAGGTTTCTGAAGGTTTCAGATCGAGCCCAAACTGGTAGCTGGCAAGCGCAAGTGTATAATTCTTATCCTGCAAGGCCTGATCAGCAATTGTGATGTACTTGTCATAGTTCACCTGGACCGACTTCTGACTGTCGAGGATAACATTGATTTCGGTTAACTTATCCTGCGGGTATTTTTCGGCAGGTTTGAGGGTAAGCGCCGATTGATAGCCTGTAAGGGCTTCATTATATTTCTTGCTTTCAAAGTTCCTGTTGGCTGAAGCGATAACTTTATCATAGCTCACCTGCAGGGATTTTTGCTGGCCAAGCATGGTGTTTATTTCGGCAATTTTTCCTTTGGGATAAGTTTCTGCAGGTCTCATGCCAAGCCCCGATTGGTAACCAGTGAGTGCTAGGGTATAATTCTGTTCACTAAAAGCCTGGTCTGCAACTTTAATGTAATTATCATATTTGTCCTGAGCCGATTTCTGATTGTCAAATATGCCATTGATCTGGGTGATCTTTTCCTGTGGGTATTTTTCAGCAGGTTTTAAAGCCAGGGCAGCCTGATAGCCGGTGAGGGCTTCCTGGTATTTCCTGGATGTAAAGTCTTTATCGGCATTGGCAACGGCTTTGGCAAATCCGGCCTGCAAATCCTTCTCTTCTAGCAGCATGGCATCCGTAGCTGCTATGCGTGTTTTTGGATAGTCTTCGTTTGGCTTGAGCGCGAGCGCCTTTTTATATTCCGACAAAGCTTTGGGATATGCAGCTGCCCCGAAGGCCTGGTCACCATTTGCAATGGCAATGCTATATGCATCCTGAAGGTTACTGCGGTCGCTGATGATTTTATTGATCTCGGCGATCTTCGTTTTTGGATATGCCTCATTGGGCATGATGATGGCGGCCGATTGGTAACCAATAAGCGCTGCTTCCATATCCGAAGTTTTAAAAAGATTGTCGGCATTGGCAATGGCATCATCAAAGCGTTCCCTGATCGTGCGCACTTCGCTTTGCCCCATGCCGGCTTTCTCAAGCATGCTTTTAGGATAGCGCTCCCCGGGTCTCAGGTTGAGGGCTTGCTGGTATCGGATGCGGGCATTGTCAAAATCACGTTCGATGTATCGCTTATCAGCTTCTTCAATGATAGCTTCATAAGCATCATCAGCGGCTTTTATGGCTGCCAGCTTCTGGTCGATGATGGCGATTTTTCCAACCGGATAGCTTTCACCCGGCAGTGTAGCTGATGCTTTTACATATTCAGCGCGGGCTTCAGGATATTTTTTTTGCTCCAGCAAATTATCTGCGATAACAATAGATTTGCCATATGCATCTTTCTTTACAGCCAGTTCTGCCTTTAGACGTCCTGCATCGGCAATACGGCTTTTCAACGCATTATCGCCAGGTTTAATCACCAGGGCCTGTTTGAAGAAACCAATAGCTTCGTCGTAGTCAGTCTTATCGAAAGCTTTATCTCCACTTTTAACGGCAATGCTATAGAGGGCTTCATCTTCCGGATCTGTAAACACTTTATTTATTTTAGCCAGGCGGTCTTTTGGATATTGTGCTTCAGCATCAAGACGCAGGGCATTCAGGTATTCTGTTTTGGCATTTTTATAATCTTTCGCTGCAAAATACTTTTCTCCGCTGGTGATGGAAGACTCGAACAAAGCATTGCTAAGCTGGCTGTCGGTGAGTATTTTCTCAATCTGTGCAATCTTTTCCTGTGTGTATTTTTGTGAAGGATCCAGGTTAAGCGCCCTTTCGTATTCATTTAGCGCGTGGAGATAGTCTTTTGTCTGGAGAAGTTTGTCTCCGTTTTTAAGGGCTTGTGTATAGGCTTCGTTATGTTTAATTTCTGTCGCTTTTTGTGCATAACCTGCTGTAAGGAATAACGCCAGGATTAAAAACAGAAAAGACTTTGCAAAGACGGATATTTGATGGATGATCCGGATGGGAGAGATTTGCATATGCGGTTAAAATGCTTATCGTGAATGGATTAGTATAACATCAAGCATCTGTCAATGTTCAATACTTATTTATATAACGCCTGTTCTGTGTTTTTATTGAATGCAGCTACAGCTTATTGCTGATGCAGGATCACGCCGTCGCGGATGATGAGCTTACGATCGGACATGGTGGCGAGTTCTTCATTATGCGTGGCGATTACGAATGTCTGGTGAAATTTTTCGCGCAACTGAAAGAAAAGTTGGTGCAATTCGCGGGCATTCGCAGAATCGAGGTTTCCTGAAGGCTCATCCGCCAGGACCACTGCCGGGTTGTTGATCAGTGCGCGGGCGACAGCCAGTCGCTGTTGTTCTCCCCCCGAAAGCTGGGCGGGTTTATGTTCAAGACGGTGGCTCATTTTTAGGAAATCCAGCAATTCGAGGGCCTGTTCTTCGGCTTCCCGGCGGGATTTTCCGGCAATATAGGCTGGTATGCATACGTTCTCGAGCGCGGTAAACTCAGGCAAAAGATGATGAAACTGAAATACAAATCCTATTTTACGGTTACGAAAATCGGATAAGGAACGATCGTTTAGCGCCAGGGTGTTTGTTTCATTTATCTTCAAAGTGCCTTCTGTCGGTCTGTCGAGTGTTCCCAGAATATGCAGCAGGGTGGACTTCCCGGCACCGGAAGCGCCAACGATTGAGATAATCTCACCCTTATTGATCTGAACATCGATCCCCTTGAGCACTTCCAGGCTGCCAAAAGACCGGTGAATATTTTGCGCTTGTATCATATCGTACTCATTAGTGAAGTTGTGTTCTCTGCGATCCGACCGTTGAAAATCGAAAATTGAAAATCGAAATTAGGGAGTTAGGAAATTAGGAAAATAGTAATTGGGAATTAAGTAATTCGCAATCAGTATTTTTGCAGATCAGAAATTCCGTAATTTCCCAATTCCGCCATTCCGCAAATCCAATTTCGCTTCATATGGCAAAGGTACAACTTCACAGGTAGTTAACAAGTCTGTCCGGTTTTATCCGTTATGCATGACCCTATGCAATGTCAGGTTCTGCCCGACGATCAGAAGAGAAGTGAGGAAATGTATCAGATTCATAGAAATTTGTAAATCAGTTGTTTAGCACCAGTATGCTGAAAGATACATATTTAATTATGCCAAATATTCAGAAATTGACATGTCATCCGGGGAAATCATGTATTTTTGAAAAGTTAATAAAAATCCATCTCTCATGAATCTACATGAATATCAGGCCAAGCAGATATTAAAGAGTTACGGTGTGCCGGTACCTGTTGGTATCGTTGCCGAAACGCCCGAAAAAGCAGTGCTTGCCGCAGAAGAAGTTCAGTTACGCACTGGTTCAGACCGTTGGGCCGTAAAAGCACAGATTCATGCCGGAGGCCGCGGCAAAGGCGGTGGCGTTAAGATCGTGAAGTCGGTTGAAGAAGTGAAAGAGAAAGCCGGTGATATACTCGGCATGATGCTTGTGACCCCACAAACAACGGCTGAAGGAAAGCTTGTACGTAAAGTCCTGGTGGAGCAAAATATTTATTATGCGGGGAACAGTGACCCAAAAGAATTCTATGTGAGCCTGCTGCTGAACCGTCAGCTTGGCAAGGTGATGTTCATGTATTCCACCGAAGGAGGCATGGATATTGAGCATGTTGCCGAGCACACACCCGAACTTATTTTCACCGAAACCATTGAGCCCAGCGTCGGACTGCGCGATTTCCAGTGCCGCAAAATTGCCTATAACCTAAAATTGACAGGCACTTCACACAAGGCGATGCAGAAATTTGTACGCGGACTCTATGATGCCTATATGGGTGTGGATGCTTCACTCATTGAAATAAACCCGGTTGTAAAGACCAGCGATGACCTCATCATAGCTGCCGATTGCAAGATGCGCCTCGATGATAATGCGCTTTTCCGCCATCCTGATTATGCTGCCATGCGCGACATCAATGAAGAGGACCCTTCAGAAGTGGAAGCCGGCGCTTCTCAGCTGAATTATGTTAAGCTGGACGGCAATGTTGGCTGTATGGTAAACGGCGCAGGTCTGGCCATGGCAACCATGGATATTATCAAATTATCAGGCGGCGAGCCTGCCAACTTCCTTGATGTAGGTGGTACGGCCAATGCTGAGCGCGTTGAGCAGGGATTCCGCATCATCCTGAAAGATCCTAAAGTCAAGGTGATCCTCGTCAATATATTCGGAGGGATCGTTCGCTGCGACCGCGTAGCCCAGGGCATTGTTGATGCTTACCGCAATATTGGCAACATACCTGTTCCCATTATTGTTCGTCTGCAGGGAACCAATGCTGCAGAAGCCAAAGAACTGATTTCACAATCGGGCCTGAAGGTATATTCAGCTACCCTGCTCCAGGAAGCAGCCAGCCTGGTAACGACAGTATTGAGCCATTAGAAAATTTTAGCGACCGGCATTTTCAGCAGCTGGTCATTGTAAAGCCTTGCCTTTTGCCATTCCGGTTTTTAAAAACGGGAATTACAAATGCTGCAAGGCTTTTTCTTGTTCATGCTGGAGTGAGGAAGGATATGATATTCAGATTTTCATTTTAGAGGAAGGTTTTATATAGCCCGGATTCAAAATCCGCCCGCATGACAAGTATAAAGCTGCATCGTTTCTTTAGGATTTCAGCATTGTCGTTAACTTCATAATATTTTCAACCTGAAGGTTTATTTTTCCGGAATTGTCATATATTTACATAACCAAGTGCATTTCTGACTCCCACCTCTTAATTGCTAGCACAACGTTGTTTTTTGTTTTTATTCACAAAAGGGATCCCTTTCCCTGTAAAACGAAAATGATGACATTATTAACAAGTGTATTCTTCCCAGATTCATATCCGGTTATCCACCGGTTAAATTTTATTTTACTCACTTCTGATTAAAAACAAGAACTCATGAAAACAATTTCATTTTTAGTTATTTGTGCATTTCTGGTCATGTTTTCTATCAATGTATCAGGCCAGATCAATGTCGATAGTAAGGTAAAGAACCAGACCAATAACCGCGCCAACAGCAGGACCAGCCAGGGCATCGACAAGGGCCTTGATGCTGTTGAAGGAGGCATTAAAGGTATTTTTAAGAAAAAGGATACCTCGAAACCAGGCGAAAATATGGAGAAGAAAAAATCAGGTCAGAATGCAGATGAACAGATAACTACAGATTCCAAAACTACAAATGGGACTTTGGATCAGCCTGCTTTACAATCCTATTCCAAATATGATTTTGTTCCTGGCGAAAGGGTAATCTTTTATGAAGATTTTAGCCAGGATGCCGTCGGCGATTTCCCCGCTTTATGGAATACCAATGGTTCCGCAGAGGTTGTAACAACCAATCTTTTTCCCGGAAACTGGATGAAGTTCGCCACCAGGGATGCAATCTGGACCGATGAATTGTTGAAATTACCGGATAATTATACCATTGAATTTGATGTGATACCAACAAGCGGGCCCGAAAGCGATGGAGGAATGGCCGGTTATGGCGTGAGGCTCTTACAGGCTAAGAATGTGAAAGCATTTGATTATGGCTCAGCACCGGGTCAGGGAGGATATTTGTTTGTGGTTGAATATTTCGGCCGGCCAAACTACCATACTTGGCTTTATGGGGATGAATGTGACCAATTAAAGACAGATGGTAGTAAAGAAGGTGTTGAGTTTAAAGAAAAGATGAATCAGAAATACCATATTGCTATTTGGGCTCAGAAATCAAGAGTTCGCTTGTACCAGGATCAGAACAAGCTATTCGATAGCCCTAAAGCCTTTCCTGCAGGTTGTGTGAAACCCGACAGGCTTAGGTTCGAGGATGGCGCTGCAATGATCAGTAATATTCGTGTTGCAGTTGGTGCTCCCGATATGCGTAACAAATTGATGACTGAAGGCAAACTTGTTTCTTACGGTATTTATTTCGATGTAAATAAGGATGTTGTAAAACCGGAATCATACGGAACACTCAAAGGAATAGCTGATATTTTGAATGAAGTACCCGATGTAAAAGTTAAAATCGCAGGCCATACAGATGCCGATGGTGCTAATGCCGCTAACCTTGATTTATCAAAGCGGCGTGCTGCTTCAGTTAAAAACGAACTGGTTAAATCATTTAATGTAAATGGTGACCGGTTGGTTACTGATGGCATGGGTGAAAGCCAGCCTATTGCCCCAAATGATACACCGGTTAATAAGGCACTGAATCGAAGGGTTGAATTCATAAAGCTTTAATTGTCTCATATTCAGATCCATTCTACTCAGCATCGGAAGTACCATAGATGCCAATCGTTGATGAACATTCTGTGAGCGTGCCTGCTGTATTTACGAAAATTCCGATATTCTGTTATCTTTGCGGCAAACCCCGGTGACAGATTTATGAAAAAAAACGACCTGTACTTTGCCCTTTTTCTGCTGGCTTTGATCCTGCCATTTGTATTATCCGGCGAAGCATTCGCAGCCTATGGGCAATTCAACCGCACCCATGGCATGCTGATGAGTTTTGTGAAGTTCGCTGTGCTGGCTACCCTGGGGGAGATGCTGGGATTGCGCATCAAAAGAGGCGTATATGCTTTTCCCGGGTTTGGGATTTTGCCAAGGGCCCTGGTATGGGGCTTTCTGGGCATGGCGATCAAAGCAGCCTTTACAATCTTTGCCGGTGGCACACCTGTGTTTCTTGAATACATGGGGATTAACGGGGCCGCAGCCATCATTAAAGGCGACTTTACATTCTCCAAGGTAATGATTGCTTTTTGTATCAGTGTTGCCATGAATCTGACTTTCGCTCCCATCATGATGACTTTCCACAAAATATCAGATACCCACATTTTGCAAACAGGAGGAACACTGGCAGGCTTTTTCTCACCATTGCCTGCGCGCAAAATCATAGCCGAACTTAATTGGGATGTGCAATGGAATTTCGTTTTCTGTAAAACCATACCACTTTTCTGGATTCCTGCCCATACGCTGACCTTCCTGCTTCCACCCGATTATCAGGTGTTGTTTGCTGCTTTCCTGGGCCTTACCTTAGGGGTGATACTCGCTGTTGCCGGGCAGATGGGGTCTGAGGAAGTGACTAGAGTTGGGAGTGCCTAGAGTGCCTGGAGTGCCTGGAGTTGGGAGTGACCGAATCAAATAATATTTACCTCAGTTTATATTACCGTCAGGTAAATGTATAAATTGCCGGCTTATATTCTATTTACCCCGGTTCATGTAACTATTTATAAACCAATTATTCACCAGCTATGGATCCAGTTTTTATCACCGATTTGCCCATCGATTTCGGGATTGTGAATCAAAAAATCGCAGAATTAAACCTTCCCAGCGTAGGAAAGGCTTCCATTAGGGAAACAAAAAAATTGATCGACACCATCGAATCTGCTACCGGTAAGAAATTTATCCGCATGGAGATGGGTGTTCCGGGATTGCCACCTTCCAGCATAGGTGTTGAGGCCGAAATTGAAGCCTTACGTGCCGGTGTTGCGGCTATTTATCCCGATATTGACGGCACACCTGCGCTCAAAGCCGAAATTTCACTTTTCGTAAAAAGCTTTCTCGACATTGCTGTTAAAGCAGAATGCTGCATTCCTACAGTGGGATCCATGCAGGGTAGCTTTGCCGCATTCCTTACCCTGGCCAGGATGCACAAGGAACGCGATACCACCTTGTTCATCGATCCGGGTTTCCCGGTGCATAAATTGCAGCATACCGTGCTGGGTCAGAAATTTGAAAGTTTTGATGTATATGAATACCGGGGCGAAAAACTGCGCGAAAAGCTTGAATCCTATTTCATTAAAGGAAATATTCATTCGGTATTGTATTCCAATCCTAACAATCCTTCCTGGATATGTTTTAATGATGACGAATTGCGCATTATCGGTGATCTGGCCAATAAATACGATGTAGTCATCCTTGAGGACCTGGCATATTTCGGTATGGACTTCCGCAAGGATTACTCCAAACCGGGCGTGCCGCCATTTCAGCCTACGGTTGCAAAATATACCGACAATTACATATTGTTTATTTCCAGTTCCAAAGCCTTCAGTTATGCCGGGCAGCGCATTGGCATGATGGTGATATCCGACAAGCTGTTTGCGGCGAAAGCTCCTGATCTGCTGCGTTATTACAACAGTGATATTTTCGGGCGGGCCATGGTATATGGAACCATCTATTCGCTGAGTTCGGGCACTTCCCATTCGCCGCAATATGCACTTCTGGCCATGCTGAAAGCCGCCAACGAAGGCCGTTTTAATTTTGTGGCAGATGTTAAGGAATATGGACAGAAGGCTCATATCATGAAAAAGATGTTCGCCGACAATGGTTTCAGGATTGTATATGATAAGGATATTGATGAGCCTATTGCTGATGGCTTTTACTTTACCATTTCCTATCCCGGCCTTACAGGCAGTGAACTCATTGAGGAACTTGTTTATTACGGAATAAGCGCCATTTCTCTTGCCATTACCGGAAGCCACCGGTTGGAGGGGCTAAGGGCATGTGTTTCGCTGGTGAAACGTTCACAGTTCCCCGATCTTGAACTCAGGCTCAACAAATTTCAGGAGCACCATCCGGTAAAGAATCATAATAATGTTTCGGCACTATTATCATAAATGAGATGCACCTGTCTGACATAAGAACTTCTAAATAATCAGTTCAG
>JBBRRV010000077.1:0-14236 GCA_038246075.1 Bacteroidales bacterium | reverse complement strand
TCGGTGAATGCCGTTGCCAAAGGACTAGCCGGGTTTGACACCACCATGGGAATCATCCCGAAGGGATCGGGCAACGGCCTTGCCAGGCACCTGAATATCCCGATGGAGGCTGCCAGGGCCATTGATATATTGAATCATGATAAAACAATGCTGATGGATACGGTTAACATCAACGACGATCAATTTGTAAGCATTGCAGGCGTCGGATTTGACGCCCTGGTAGCTGATAAATTTTCGCAGTCGGAGTCCCGGGGATTTATAACCTATTTCAGGATCGCAACACATGCTTATCCTTTGTATAAAGAAAAAAAATATCAACTGGAAATCGATGGGGAAAGCTTCATGCGACGAGCGCTTTTCATCAGCTTTGCCAACAGCGACCAGTTCGGATATAACACCACCATTGCTCCGAGTGCCGATATCACCGACGGCCTTATGGATGTATGCATCGTAAAGAAGGTACCATGGTTCAAGGCTCCCCTGGTTGCCCATCTGCTGCTTGCAAAGAAAATTGACCAAAGCAGTTATGTTGAAATAATTAAAGCAAAGGAGGTGGTCCTGCGCCGCAGAAAAAATGAAGTCATCAACATTGATGGAGAACCGGTGATACTGACGCGTGATCTATTGCTGAAAGTGAACCACCTGGCCCTTAGAGTGGCCATTCCATAACAAGCATAGCACATGAGCAAAAATAAAAAACCAGCAGGCATCGTTTACTCTACAAATGCAGCCTTCGAATATAAATATGACACGCCACAGGAGGCCGCCACACTCCCACCCCAGCAGCAGCCGCTGCGCATAACGATCGACCGCAAACACCGGGGAGGAAAGCAAGTAACACTCATTACCGGGTTTATCGGCAGCAACGATGACCTGGAGGCGCTGGGCCGACTGTTAAAATCTGCCTGTGGCGCAGGAGGATCGGCTAAGGATGGAGAAATCATCGTTCAGGGTGATTTCAGGGATAAAATTTTTGAACTCCTGAAACGAACAGGCTACAGCCAGCTCAAAAAATCTGGCGGCTGACCGGTGTGTTGCCGATCAACAAATCAATACGCTTACAACTAATCATTAAAATCCCCGCATATGTTCAATATCCTCGGTAACCTGATCAGAGAACTCATGATCAGCATGGGAGCTTCTTTATCTGAAGCAAAGCATGCAAGCGATATGGCTGATTTTGTAGGTGTGCTCCTGATCGGAATTCTCTTGTACTACATTGCAAAATTCATCATCGTGCGCGTTGTGAAGAGAATCGCCATCCGCACCGAAAGTATCTGGGACGATGTATTGCTGGAAAAAAGAGTATTCAACCGCATGGCTTTCCTGTTGCCTGGAATACTTGTATACCAGTTTGCCCCTGTCACCCTCACCGAATTTCCGGGATTGGCAGCCAATGTCATGAAAGTCACCAATCTTTATATCATTTTTGTTGTCATCCTGATCGTCAATTCATTTTTTAATGCAGTTTATACTATTTACGCTGACAGTGATTTCTCCCGCCTTCATCCTATAAAGGGATACATCCAGGTCGCCAAGATCGTTGTCTTTATTGTTGGCGGACTTTTCATCCTGTCATACCTTTTTAATCAAACACCTGTTTACCTCCTGGGCGGTCTGGGTGCATTTTCGGCAGTCATGCTGTTGGTTTTTAAGGACCCGATCCTCGGCCTTGTGGGTGGCATTCAGCTCTCGGCCAACGATATGGTAAGGCAGGGCGACTGGATCAATATGCCCAAATACGCTGTCGATGGAACCGTACTGGAAATCTCGCTGACCACCGTAAAAGTCCAGAACTGGGATAATACCATCACCACGCTCCCTACGTATTCATTGGTTTCGGATGCTTTTCAGAATTACCGCGGCATGCAGGAATCGGGTGGCCGGCGCATGAAACGATCCATCAATATTAATATGCAATCCGTAAAATTCTGCACGCCCGAAATGCTCGACAAATTCAGAAAAATAAGGCTGATCAGGGATTATATAGATGCAAAAGAAACCGAACTCACTGCCTATAACCTTGAAAACGGTATCGACGACGAAGTGCTCATCAATGGCAAACGCCAGACCAATTTGGGCGTTTTTCGCGCATACCTTCAGGCATTTGTGCGCAACAACCCGATGGTACACCAGGACATGACACTGCTCATCAGGCAACTCCAGTCAACCGACCTGGGCATCCCTGTCGAAATCTATGTCTTCAGTAAAACGACGGAGTGGGAGGTATTTGAGGATCTGCAATCAGATATTTTCGATCATATACTGGCCATCGTACCTGAATTTGGCCTCCAGGTGTTTCAGAGCCCGACCGGTGATGATTTCAGGAAGAAACTGGAGAACTAATGCCCTTCAAAAATTTCCTGCTTTTAAGCCATTCGAACCAGGTGACATTCATCAGCAGCATCAGCATTCCATAAACCATATCTTCGACGGGAATAGTTCCCATGCGGATGCCAAGGTTCTGCGTATCATCGTAATACACCACTTCTCCGGGAATAAAAGAACCTGTGAGTATTCCGTTAACAATAAAAAACGGGATGAGTGTAACGAAATACATCACAAAAAACCTTCCCATATATGCTTTTCCTAAAACAAACCTGTGAATCAGCAGGAAACTGCCTGTCGAGATAAAGGTGACAGAGGTGTATAACCGGGTGAAGTTCATAAAGCCGGAGAAGAGCAATAAAATGGCCAGAAGCAGCGTGAAAGCCTGCGCGTATTTTCCGAAATAGTCCTGTTGAAGCAGCAGGTTCAGTGCGTGATAGGTAAACAGGCAGGCATACGGAACCGCAATAAAAAACAACCACTCCTCCACCGGCAGGTTACCAATATAATACCCCATGAGATAACGGGGATTAAATCCCCATACCCCCAGGGATGTTTTAAACATATCCCAGGGAATAAAAACCATCATGGTGAGCAGCATGGCAGGAAAAAGATAACGCCATTGCCTGTCGAACCGCAACCGCCGGTCGAAACTGGCGAGCAGAGGGACACTTATCGCACCCAGGTCAATCAACAAATAGAGCCACTTATCCATGGATGCTGCTTCATCAAGTATTAATGAGCCTGGGAATTCTGAACAAATTTCTTCTTCCCAAATTCCTCCCTGTAGTATCGAAGGGGTGCAAGCAGAAAGCCGTAATTATAATGCACATGAGGCGTGTGATGTTCTAGATGCGCTTTCACCGTGGCACGCAGGTACCTGTTTGAAAAATTCTTCAGGATGGGAATCCGCTGATGCACATAAACATCATGAAACATGAAATAAGCCAATCCATAACACATGATACCGATACCGAGACTCAGCAGGTAACTGTCGGGGTTAACTGCGCCGAAGTAAATCAACAAAATGCTTGGCAAGGCAAATATCACCGCGAAGATATCATTCCGCTCAACTTTTCGCCCGTCGCGGATGTGATGATCCTTGTGGAAATACCACATAAAACCATGCATTACATACTTATGGGTGAACCAGGCCATGAATTCCATGAATAAAAATGCTGCCACTACAAGCAGGATATTTATGAATATGTTCATTGTTTGATGTTTTATATTGTTTTATTACCGATCGTTCAAGCTGGTAATCAGCCCTCAGGAACCACTGGTTTTCATATTATTCAGGTATGCGGTGACTTTATCAAATGCGATGCGGAACCACACCGTATACATTTCGGGATTATTCCGGATATCTTTGGTAATTTCGGGAAGCGGCATCCATTTATATTCATGAACCTCTTCAGGGTTGGGACTGGGTATCTCACCGGAAAAACCGATGAGCACATGATCCAGTTCGTGCTCTGTAAGACCATTATCAAACGCTGCACGGTACATAAACGTAAAGACGTCATCGAGCGGGCAATCGAAACCCATTTCTTCCTTGATGCGGCGATGGGCTGCCTGACCCACCGATTCACCGAAGCGGGGATGACTGCAACAGGTATTCGTCCACAGACCGGGAGAATGATATTTCTCCATTGCACGGCGCTGAAGCAGCAGACGATTTTTTGAATCCATCACGAAAACGGAGAATGCACGGTGCAGGATCCCCTTGCGGTGAGCCTCCATCTTTTCCATTTCACCCAACACATTATCGGCCTCATCCACCAATATGACTTTTTCCAATACCTCACTTGTTTTGCTCATAGCGCAAACTTAGTTGATTTACGATTTGTTTTTCCCTTGCTGTGAGAGAATTAAATGCCAGCAGCGACCGGGCAATGCTCAATGCCACCATGCGGTCGGTCTCCTTTGAGAACATTCTCTGAAGCCCTTCCAGCACAATCTTTTTATCTTCAGGGATTTGGCCATAATAAAACAAGAAACCTGGTGCATTTGTTTGTGTGGCCAGCCGAAGAAATCTGATCTCAGGATCGTTAGGGTCAAGTCTGACTGCCTCGTCAAGATCAGACTTTCCCTGTTTGAAATAGTTAAATTTATGCTTTACACCCTTCACTTGTCCTGCCGCAGCAGCCGAAGATGCGCCTTTGTATGCCAACAACAATGGATTGAAGTGCTGACTTCCTGCATTCATCTGTCCGTATAACTTGAGCGCTGCCGAAGGATTGCTGCCCATTGAAAAATAAAGGGCCCGCACCTCGCTTACTTGAATTGCCTGGGAAAACCCGGTAATGACGGCCAGGACTAAAAGCAACGTACTTAAAAACTTCATGGTCATAACATGTTAAAGGTATGGCGCACATATGAAGTAAAAAGCAGTCCGAATTTCTGATGGTCAGGTACCCTGATCCTTTTGCCCATGATAAGCAATGCATCAGTACGTTGTATTTTTCTAAACAGGTTGTAAAAATATACATAGGCTACGTAAACACCGAATCGCGCTCCTTTCGGCAGGCGACGAATGCCCTCGAGGCCTTCTTTGAAGTCGGCTTCAATATCGGCTTCGATCTGCCTCTTGGTCTGATCGTCAAAATGACCGATATCGATCCCCGGAAAATAGCTGCGCCCCAGGCCTGCATAATCAGCCTTAAGGTCACGCAGGAAATTGATCTTCTGAAAGGCTGCTCCAAGTCGCATGGCCTGGTGTTTAAGGTTTTCATACTGCGCCTGGTCACCCTCACAAAACACACTAAGGCACATCAGCCCGACTACCTCTGCCGAGCCCAATATATAGGCTTCGAATCCAGGCTGGTCATACGTCACATTTTGCAGATCCATCTCCATACTCTTCAGGAAAAGGTCGATAAGCTCATGGTCAATATGATATTGATTAACTACTTCCTGAAAATGATTCAGGATGGGATTCAGGCTGATTTTCTCCTCAATGGCCAGATAGGTATCAACTTTGAAACGTTCCAGGAGTCTTGCCTTGTCGTAACCTTCAAAGGAATCCACGATTTCGTCGGCAAAACGCACAAATCCATAGATCCCGTAGATGGGGTCGTGAAATCTCCGGCTGAAAAACCGAATTCCCATGGAGAAAGACGTGCTGTAGGTTACCGTCGCCATCTTGCTCGACTTATGGGATATCATGTCAAAAAGTTCCTTCATAGGTTAACCCTTTCCAATGATGCGTATAATCTCGCTTGCAGCCACCTGTCCAGAAATGAGTGCCGGAGGCACTCCAGGGCCCGGAACCGTAAGCTGCCCGGCATAAAAAAGATTGCTGAGTTTACTGCTGCGTAAGGCCGGCTTAAGGAAGGCTGTTTGCCGCAGTGTATTTGCCAGCCCGTAAGCATTTCCCTTGTAGGCATGATAGTCGCGTTCGAAATCGCTGTGCGCATAACTCTGTTTGTAAACAACATGTGCCCTGATGCTTTCGCCTGTTATACTTTCCATCCGATCCATCAAAATATTATAGTAGTGGTCACGTGTTTTTTGTGAATCTTCTATCCCGGGGGCAACAGGTACCAGGACGAAAAGGTTTTCGTGGCCTTCGGGTGCCTGGGAAGCATCAGTTGCTGTGACACAGCATACATAAAAAGAGGGATTCTCGGGCCATGAAGGATTTTTATAAATGGTATCGGCATGGGGGGCAAAATCCTGGTCAAAGAATAAATTATGGTGCTCGAGGTTCTTCAGGCGTTTATTTAATCCTATGTAATAGATGAGTGCGGAAGGCGAAAGCACTCTGGAATCCCAGTATCCGGACGAATACCGTCGATATGCCTCAGGGAGCAGTTGCTGTTCAACATGATGATAATCTGCACTGGCCACGATGGCATCGGCCTTAAATGATTTACCAGGTGTTTGCACACCCGTTACTTTGCCGCCCTTGATATCAAATGCTTCGGCCGGCTGCCCGTATTCAAACTTAACACCCAGCGAGGAGGCCAGTGTGGTCATTCCTTCAATGATTTTAAACATTCCACCCATGGGATACCAGGTGCCAAGCACAATATCGCCATAATTCATCAGGCTGTACATCGCCGGCGTATTTTGGGCAGTTCCGCCCAGAAAAAGCACGGGAAATTCAAGCATCTGCAGGAGCTTTGGATTTTTGAAGAACCGACGGATATAACGATGAAACGAGGTGAACATATGCATCCGCATGCCTGCCAGGGCAATTCTGGGGCTCATAAAATTGAATATGGAATAAGAAGGGTTGTAAACAAAATCAGTCATCCCGACCTTGTATTTATAGCCTGCCTCGGCCAGGAAGCGCCTGAGTTGTTTGCCACTACCGGCTTCCATCGATTCAAACAAATCAACCATGCCATCCACGGAACCAGGCAATGAAATGGCATCCTCTTTACCGAAAAAAATCTTGTAGGAGGGGTTAAGCCGCTTCAGGTCGTAATAGTCGGAGACCTGTTTTCCGAAGCGGCTAAAATAGGACTCGAATACATCAGGCATCCAGTACCAGCTTGGTCCCATATCAAAGGTAAACCCTCCGGATTCAAATTTTCGTGCCCGTCCGCCGGGTGTGCTGTTTTTCTCAATGATGGTAACGTCATAGTCCCCGCTGGCAAGTGTGGCAGCTGCCGCAAGTCCCGAAAATCCCGCCCCTATTACTATGGCTTTTTTACGCATGTGCCTGATGTGTTTTAATACTATTAAACAAGCCATTGCTGTATTTGTTTAATAATACCTGACAATAATTAAACAATTTCATATTTATTCCCTGCGCGGTTCTCCAGCTGGCGTGGCTGAATAATTTTTACCTTGTTGGCGCGGATCTGTAATCCGCCCGCCGTGACTGAAAACTTTTCAATTTGCACAGTGTGCCCATCCTGAGATCTCAACTTAGTTGTGAATTAATCCGGGAAAATCCATAAAATATCACCATCTTTGCAGCGCTTTAGGCTTTTTACGGGCCCAAAGAAAAAATAAAAATAAAACCTTTCATTTATGATCGGGATGTATTAATTTTGCAGCCCGATTTTAAAAAATTTATATCAGTAATACTATGTATCTTACACCTGAAATCAAAACAGACCTGTTCAAACAATACTGCAAATCGGAGACCGACAGCGGATCATCCGAAGGCCAGATTGCATTATTCACATTCAGGATCAAGCACCTCACGGAGCATCTTAAGATTAACAAGAAAGATCTTATGACCGAACGTTCACTCGTTCGCCTGGTAGGAAAACGCCGTAAGCTTCTTGATTATTTAAAAAAGACAGAAATTGAACGTTACAGGGACATTATCGTTAAGCTCAACATACGTAAGTAATAGGGCTTGTTATTATACAGTACAAAAAGGCAATTGAAGGATTGCCTTTTTTTGTATTGAAGTAAACGCTGAGAACGTGGTCGGTTCTCCTGACCATCATCATAAATCAATAGGTTAATATTCACAATTCAATATACATTAAATACGCTCCTTATGTTAGGAATTACTAAATCATTTGACATTGGGGATGGTCGTACCATTTCCATTGAAACAGGTAAACTGGCCAAACAGTCCGATGGTGCTGCCGTTGTAAAGATGGGCAACACCATGCTGCTTGCAACCGTAGTCGCACGGAAAGAAGCCGCTGCAGATGTCGATTTTATGCCCCTCTCGGTAGAATACCGTGAAAAATATGCCGCATCAGGACGTTTTCCCGGAGGTTTTTTTAAACGCGAAGCCAGGCCTTCGGATTATGAAATTTTGATTTCACGACTCGTTGACAGGGCGCTCCGCCCCCTTTTCCCGGATGACTATCACGCAGAAGTGCAGGTTATCATCACCCTGCTATCTTCCGACACCAATATCCTGCCTGATGCGCTTGCCGGTCTCGCTGCATCAGCAGCCCTTGCAGTTTCCGATATACCTTTCAATGGTCCTATCTCGGAAGTGCGTGTTGCACGTATCGACGGTAAATTCATTGTGAATCCACCAATGTCCGACATCGCGAATGGTGATATTGATATCATCGTTGCCGCCTCCATGGACAACATCATGATGGTGGAAGGTGAGATGAAAGAAATCTCTGAAAATGACATGATTGAGGCCATTAAATTTGCCCATGAAGCCATACGCATACAATGCAAGGCTCAGACCGAACTCGCCGCCATGGTTGAAAAATCGAGCCCAAAACGTGTATATTGCCACGAAAAAAATGATGAAGATCTCCGCAAAGCCATCCGCGAAGCTACTTACGACAAAATATACAAGGTAGCAGCAACCGGTTCTGGAAAACAAGAGAGAACTGAAGCCTTCGAAAACATCCGACAGGAATATATTGATTCCCTGCCTGCTGAAGATGCAGCCGCCAAAGGATCACTTATTAAAAGGTATTACCACGATGTTGAGAAAGAAGCTGTCCGCAATGTGGTTTTAAACGAGCGCACCCGTCTCGACGGACGCAAGCTCGACGAAATCAGGCCTATCTGGGGCGAGGTTGATTACCTGCCTTCAGCTCACGGCTCTGCCATTTTCACCCGCGGTGAGACCCAATCCCTTACAACCGTTACATTAGGTTCCAAGCTGGATGAGCAGATCATCGATGGTGTTGTCATTGAAGAAAAAACCAACGTATTGCTGCATTATAACTTCCCTCCTTTTGCAACAGGCGAAGTTAAGTTCCTGCGCGGAACCAGCAGACGCGAAGTAGGACATGGCAACCTTGCGCTCAGGGCACTCAAAACAATGATCCCTCACGGTGAAGAAAATCCTTACACTGTGCGTATCGTATCCGACATCCTCGAATCCAATGGTTCATCGTCCATGGCTACCGTATGTGCCGGTACAATGGCACTCATGGATGCAGGTGTAAAAATTAAAAAACCCGTTTCAGGAATCGCCATGGGCCTCATTACTGATGGTCCAAAATATGCTGTTCTTTCTGATATCCTTGGCGACGAAGATCATCTTGGCGACATGGACTTCAAGGTCTGTGGCACCCGCGATGGGATCACCGCCTGCCAGATGGATATAAAAGTTGACGGATTGTCGTATAACATTCTTTCTGAAGCACTTGATCAGGCCCGCCGTGGCCGCATGCATATCCTTGGCGAGATAGCCAAGGTCATCACGGAACCGCGCCAGGATTACAAACCTCATGTTCCACGTATCGTTAAACTCACCATACCCAAAGAATTCATTGGCGCCGTCATAGGACCAGGAGGCAAGGTGATCCAGGAAATGCAGCGTGAGACCAATTCGACCATCGTTATCGAAGAAGTTGGCGAATTTGGCATCATCGATATCGTATCAAACAACCTGGAGGATATCGAAGCCGTTAAAATGAGAATAAAACGCATCGTGGCAGTTCCCGAAATCGGTGAGATTTACCATGGTACCGTTAAAAACATCCAGGCTTTCGGCGCATTCGTTGAAGTAATGCCTGGTAAAGACGGATTATTGCATATATCCGAAATTGACTGGACCCGCTTGAAAGATGTGGAAAGTGTATTAAAAGTTGGCGACAAAATCGATGTCAAGCTTATCGAAATTGACGCAAAGACAGGAAAAATGAAGTTGTCACGCAAGGCATTACTTCCAAAACCTGAGCAAGAAAACAACGCATAGGAATGATCCGGCATTGCAGCCCACAGGGCCAAAGTGCCGGATTATTTTTCTTTTCGCTTGTTTTCCTGAAACTAAATACCATTCTCTTCGTATAACCCCTTTGCAACACCTTAACACCCAAAAATGAGGCAACTAAAAATAACTAAACAAGTCACTAACCGTGAAACTGCTTCTCTCGACAAATACCTTCAGGAAATAGGAAAAGTTGAGCTGATTACAGCTGATGAAGAAGTGGCGCTGGCTCAGCGGATAAAGCAAGGAGACAGAGCTGCTCTTGAAAAACTAACAAAAGCAAACCTGCGTTTCGTCGTTTCTGTGTCGAAACAATACCAAAACCAGGGGCTAAGCCTTCCCGACCTTATCAACGAAGGGAACCTTGGCCTGATCAAAGCCGCCCAGCGTTTCGATGAAACCCGTGGATTTAAATTCATTTCATACGCTGTATGGTGGATTCGTCAATCCATTCTGCAGGCCCTGGCCGAGCAGTCACGTATCGTTCGTCTTCCACTCAACAAAATCGGAGCCATCAATAAGATCAATAAGGCTTACGCTAAACTTGAGCAGAAATTTGAACGTGAACCCAATGCTGAGGAAATTGCCATACTGCTCGAAATCACCGAGAATGAGGTAAAGGAATCGATGAAAAATTCAGGCCGCCATGTTTCCATGGATGCCCCTTTGGTGCAGGATGAAGACAACAACATGTACGATGTGCTTCGCAGCGAAGACGGACCAACTCCAGAAACGGAACTGCTCTACGAATCGTTGCGCAAAGAGATCGAACGCGCTGTTTCTACACTTACACAGCGTGAAGCCGACGTGATCCGCCTCTATTTTGGACTCAACGGCAGTCATCCCATGACACTGGAGGAAATTGGCGAAAAATTTGACCTGACCCGCGAGCGCGTGCGCCAGATCAAGGAAAAAGCCATCCGAAGGTTGAAACACACTTCCCGCAGTAAGATCTTAAAAACTTACCTGGGTTAAATCATGAGAGCGGACGTAGTTCCGCTCTTTTTTTTTACAAAAAAAGGACCACTAAGAAAAAAAAAGACCACTAAGGCACGGTGATAATTTTTTTATAACCACGAGACACGGAGAGAAAGACACAGAGAATGAATTTCGGATGTCTGAACGTTTCAAACTGGTTATATTTACCTGGCACAAGTCTCAGACTTGCGCAAGCAGGTTTTGGAACTTTGAACTTTGCTATTTGCTATTTGAATTTTTCATTTTAAATTGCCCCTGCACGCACATAGCATCTCTAAGGAAATAATATCATTGTACCTTTTTGTTTACCTTAGTGCCCTTAGTGCCTTAGTGCCTTAGTGGTAAAAAATATATTCTATAACCCAACAATCCGAAATAAAAAAACTATGCCCCTCATCGCACCCTCCATGCTCGCGGCCGATTTTTCCAACCTGCGCCCTGCAATCGAAATGATCAACAACAGCCAGGCTGATTGGTTCCACCTGGATGTCATGGACGGTATGTTTGTCCCCAACATATCTTTTGGCGCACCGGTGATAAAAGCCATCAGCAAGTTTGCCCGCAAACCGCTGGATGTCCACCTGATGATCGTGCATCCGGAAAGATATTTTGAGCAGTTCTGCGAGGCCGGTGCCAATATCCTGAGCATCCATTATGAAGCATCAATCCATCTGCATCGTTCGCTGCAGCAAATCCGCGATCTCGGCATGCAGGCCGGCGTGGTTTTAAATCCGCATACACCTGTGCTGCTGCTGGAGGATATTATCCTTGACGCTGATGTGGTGCTGCTGATGTCGGTAAACCCTGGTTTCGGCGGGCAGAAATTCATTGAACAAACCTATGCCAAAATCCTTAAACTCCGCGAACTCATCAGCAAAACCGGAAGTAAGGCTTTAATTGAGGTAGATGGTGGTGTTGATTTAAGCAATTGCAAGAAACTGACAGATGCCGGTGCAAACATACTGGTAGCTGGCAGCAGCATATTTTCGTCCGCCGATCCCACCAAGACGATTGCCGATCTTAAAGAGTGTTGACCAACACGATTGGCATGACTAAAAATTTCACGCTGATTACCGCAGATCCAGACATGAATTTCCCTGCAGACCAAAGCTAATTTAAATGCAGATTGCGCGTTGCACTCATAAAATTGCTTTGCTCAATTCCTGCAGATATGCGCAGATCCATTGACTAATCAACTATTCACTTCCATCTAACTTTATCACATTCGCCTGATAAACAGCTAATTATATAATCAAAATAAATTTAAAATTCCAAGTCCCAAATTCCAAGTTCCAAGTTCCACTGTGATCTTTGATACGAGGGCCAAATATTTCTATATATTTCTATGTATTTCAAATTTTCAAGTTAGTTCCTGTTTGTTCCATTATTTAATGGTGGTCGTCTTTTAATCTTTAGCCTTTAACTTTTAACTCTTAACTCTTAACTTTTAACTCTTAACTTTTCGCCCACTCACCCCATTGCCCATTTCATAACCCGCATTATATTGAGCCAGCCTCATCATTTCTTTATAAAACCTGTTCAAAATACACTAATTTTGTTGCTTAACTTAACCACATCTTAATGGAAAATATATTTGCCGGACTTCAGCCTGAAAGACTCTGGTACTACTTTGCTGAAATATGCAAAATCCCGCGACCATCACGTAAGGAAGCGCAAATTGCTGCATGGATCATGCAGAAAGGGCGTGAAAATGGTCTTGAAGTACTTCAGGATGCTACAGGCAACGTGCTGATCAGGAAGCATGCTACGCGTGGCATGGAAAACAGGCCCGTTATCATCCTGCAAAGTCACCTGGATATGGTTTGCGAGAAAAACAGCAGCACGATCCATAACTTCGAGACTGACCCCATCCTGCCCCGCATAGAAGGGGAATGGATAAAAGCCACCGGCACAACGCTTGGCGCCGACGACGGCATTGGCGTTGCAGCCATGATGGCCATCATGGAATACGGCGACCTGGTGCATGGTCCTTTGGAATTTCTTTTCACCATTGATGAAGAAACCGGACTTTCAGGGTCAGCAGGCCTTCAACCGGGATTTCTAAAAGGCAGGATACTGCTTAATCTCGATTCAGAAGACGATGGAGAACTCTTTATCGGTTGTGCCGGAGGAAAAGACACGAACATTGTCCTTCCCTATTTAACAGCGGAATTACCCAGCGGATTCAAATCATGCAGGATTGATGTGAATGGTTTAAAAGGTGGCCATTCCGGTGATGAGATCAACAAAGGCCTTGGCAACGCCGTTAAAATACTGAACCGTCTTTTGTGGGAGGCTGCCGCCTCGTTTGAACTGCGGTTGTCCTTTATCGATGGAGGAAACCTGCGAAATGCCATTGCACGCGAAGCTTTTGCCATGGTTGCCATCCCCGAAGGCATGGCTGATGCTTTTGAACAATATGTTATTGATTTCAAAGCACGAGTAAAGTATGAATTAAAAGCAACAGAACCCGACCTGAAAGTCGTCTGCACACCAGCGGAGCCTGCTGCCTTTTGCTTCGATGTTTCGTCCCAGGAAAAGCTGTTGAACGGTCTTTATGGCTGTCCGCATGGTGTTCTTGCCATGTCGGCTGATATCCCGGGTTTTGTTCAAACATCCACCAACCTGGCTTCCGTTAAAACGAGAGAAGATCACTTCCTGATCGGAACCAGTCAACGCAGTTCCGTAAATTCGGAAAAAATTGATGCAGCCAATATGGTGGCAAGCGTATTCAGGCTCGCCGGTGCTACCGTTACACACGGGGAAGGCTATCCTGGCTGGGCACCGAACCCGGATTCACCGGTCCTTAAACTTACCAGAAACACCTATTCATCTTTATTTGGTAAGGAACCAAAAGTTTTAGTTGTACACGCAGGACTCGAATGTGGCCTGATCGGTGAACAATTCCCCGGGATGGACATGATATCTTACGGCCCTACCATCAAAGGTGCCCATTCACCTGATGAGCGACTGTTGATACGAACGGTAAGCAAATTTTGGGATTTGACGGTAACGTTGTTGAAGGATGTGAAGGAATAAGATAAAAACCACGGAGCGCACAATAAAAAAACCACGGAGACACGGAGAGCACGGAGGTTCACGGAGATTAAAAATGAAAAATGATGCTTCGGCTTCGCTCAGCAGGACAAAATGAAAAATAAGAAGGGCGAAAAAAATTATTCTTTGTGAACACGGAATATGAAATAGGACAAGGCTGGCGCGCGTCTCCCGACGCGTGCCGGAGCACTGTCCATTATTTCATGCTACAGAAAAACATAAATTGCTCGTCTTTAAAGCTGCGCGTGAGCTGAAGATTTAGTT
>JBBRRV010000076.1:0-14597 GCA_038246075.1 Bacteroidales bacterium | reverse complement strand
GCTTTTTTTTGTCGCTCACGCAAGTGCAATTATTTAGATGCATTCTCTATTAGCGTGTTAAGTTATTGTTCATACTGCTTTCGTTTGATTGTTTTTCCTTTTCGTAGTATCTTTGAATAAGGTCATGCTATGGAGAGATCAATCATTCATGAAAAGGAGGTGATAAAGAACTTCTTGTGATTGTGTTGTTTCCATTTTTTTGACAGGATTAAATGATGAGGGATTCCCTGGGATCTTTCCATTATATCCAGGCCTTCAGGGTAAAATAAATCATAAAACCAGAATTAGCGGTTCGGCTTAATTGATAGTCGGAAATTCCGGAGATGATTTTTAAAAGCCGAATTGTTTGCGTTTACGCTTATGCTAAAAGATCTGGAAGTAAAAGCAACTGTTGTTATCGGGGCAAGTCTCAACCCCTGGCGCTATTCCCATATGTGCGTCCTGAAACTTGTTGAACATCACATACCTGTTGTAGCTATCGGACTCCATACTGGGTTCATCGGGAGTGTTCCGATATGTACCGGCTATCCGGCCTTCAAAAATATTCATACGGTTTCACTTTATATCGGGGTCGACAAGCAGGTAAATTACTACGATTATATTTTGAGCCTTTGTCCCCGGCGGATCATCTTTAATCCGGAAACCTACAATCCCGAACTTGAGCACCTGGCAAGAATCAACAATATTGAAACTGTTGAGGCCTGTTCGCTCTTACTGATTGAAATTGGTTTGTTTTAATTGATGTGATTGAAAGGATTGATAGGATTGATGAGATTGAAAGGATTGATGAGATTGATGTGATTGAAAGGATTGATGTGATTGATGAGATTGATGTGTTTGATGAGATTGAGGAGATTGAAAGGATTGCTAAGAGGAGATTTGTACTTGATTGTCATGGCCTTAAAACTGCAGGTTAGCTTATGCCGGTGCAGAACGATTAAACCTGAATATTTCTGATGGTCAATGTAGCTTAAATAGCTAATTTAGCACTTGATTTAAAATGCCTGCAGTGCCCAGGCTACATTTGAACCTTTGCAGACAAGTCTAATGATAAAATTTGACACCTTTCGCATATCAGCTGTTATAAGTTGTATTATTTGCATTGGAGTAAGCGGATATGCGCAGCCACTTAAGGTGGAAACGAGGCTGGAGGATTACCTTGCCTGTTCGCGCACAAACCTTTCAATTCCGGTAAAAGTCACCAACATGATAGGGGTTGACTCTTTCCTGCTCACATTTAAATACGATCAGTCTGTATTAACATATTCTTCGTTTAGCAAGGTAAATGTGCAGCTTGCATCGGGAAAAATTCACATTTCGGATAAATCCGGTATTGTAACGGTTTCCTGGCATGGTATTTCACCCGCCAATATTTTGAATGACCGCCTGGTGGAATTTTTATTCCGCACAAAATCAGGAACCGGCGCACTAACCTGGGATACCCTTCAGCCTGGGAATAGCATATATATGAGCGGCGTGGCAACGCTTCCGGGTCATTTTATCAGCGGATCTGTCAAAATATATCCAGCAATAAGCGTTTCGCTGGATCAGATAGATCCTACCTGTGCCATCAAATGTGATGCCAATTTTGCAGCCTTTGCGCGGGGAGGGTCCCCGCCATATAAATATTTGTGGAATGCCAAACGTGCGCTTTTTGATTCCATACAAACCGGTCTGTGCGCAGGCCCCAACAGCATCCGCATTACCGACACAAAAGGATGTGTGCTGGATTCCAATTATAGCATTAAAGGTTTGCCGGCCACAAATGTTCTGGTGAATGTCAGTCCCGACAGCATCCTTTACATGCAGAATCCTACCCTGACGTTCTCGTTCGAACGCAGATCAAATGTTACCATCACAGCCTGGTTGTGGAGTTTTGGCGACGGCGATACTTCGCGTCTGCTCAACCCGGTCCATACTTATGTGGGCGTTGAAACATATAAGGCAGATAGTTATCCGCTCACCCTGTATGTGAAAAACGAATATGGATGCGATACAACAATATTGATGCGTATTCCTGTAAAAGCGGCCGAACTTACGATTCCGAATGTTATCACACCCAATGGCGACGGACAGAATGATTTATTTAAGATCGTTAACCGGGGGAAACAGGACAAATTTAATAATGGGGGCGTTGTGGATAAAGAATACCTGCGCCTGGAGGTCGTCATTTTCGACAGGTGGGGTAAACTAAAGTTTGAAAGCAACGATTATCACAGCGATTGGGGAGGCGGTAACCTTCCCGACGGCATCTATTTCTACGTACTGAAAGCGCACGGGTTTTTCCGGATCGATAAATTCAAGGGTTCGCTCACAATCCTGGGCAGCAGCAAATAGCTTTAGAAATACAGATCGTGCGCTCCGGCTTTTATAAGTTCAATTCTGCGCCTCACTTCTGTGGTACTGACTTTTTCAGGACCGGTCTCCAATTGCTTCAGGTTTTTATCAATAACCTCCCATCCCTTGATTTTGGTAGCTTCAGGAGCATAATCCATCAGGTATTCCGACAGTGTCAGCAGTGCATTGGGTGAACAGTAACGCTTGATGAAGCCCGGCACAGAGAATTCCATGAAATGTTCCCCGGTGCGGCCAAGGCGGTAACAGGCCGTGCAGAATGAAGGCAGGTAATCGTTATCCAGCAGTTCATCGATGATCTCGTTGAGCGAGCGCGAATCATTGATGGCGAATTGTTCGCGGTTCAGGTTCTGATCCTCATTCATGCTTTCAGCATAACTGCCAATTTCCAGTTTGGTGCCTCCGTCAATCTGTGAAACACCAAAGTGCATCACGGCCCTGCGTACTTCTGGAGTTTCGCGTGCCGTAAGGATCATTCCGGTATAAGGCACAGCCAGGCGGAGAATCGCCACAAGCCGAACGAATTCTTCATCCGAAACGTTGTAACCATGGTCCAGGTCAAGTGTAGAAGCATTCTGAATCCTTGGAAAAGAAATTGTATGGGGGCCGACATTGTAGCAGGCTTCCAGGTGATTGGTATGGCGAACAAGTCCCATGACCTCGAAGCGCCAGTCGTATAATCCGAATAATGCGCCGATGCCCACATCATCGATGCCGGCTTCCTGGGCTCTGTCGAGGGATGTAAGGCGGTAATCGTAATTCTTTTTCATGCCGCCCAGGTGATATTCCTTATAGGCTTCAGGATGGTATGTTTCCTGGAAGACCTGGTAGGTTCCTATGCCGGATTCCTTGATGATGCGGAATCCTTCAATTTCCAAAGGTGCAGCATTTATATTCACACGGCGGATCTCGCCGTTTCCTTTTTTTACGCCATACACGACTTTAACCGTGTGGGCGATAAATTCAGGTGAGTATTCGGGGTGCTCCCCGTAAACAAGGATAAGGCGTTTCTGGCCATTGTCTTCAAGAGCTTCCACTTCTTTTATCAGCTCTTCGTCTGCCAGGGTCTTGCGTACAGCATCCTTGTTGGATACCCTGAATCCGCAATATTTACAGTTGTTCATACAGCGGTTGCCAACATACAATGGGGCAAACAGTACAATGCGGTTGCCATAAACCTTGGTTTTCAGATCGCGGGCACCTTGTTTGATATCTTCAATGAGTTCCGGATCGGTGGCATTAATCAGTATGGCAGTCTCTTCCAGTGTAAGCCTTTTCTTGTCGAGCGATTTGGCAATGACTTCGCGTACCCTTTCCTTGGTTGCTTTTGTATTATTTATGAGGTTCCATATCTCTTCCGGATCAATGAAAGGTTTCATCCGTTGATCCTCGATTGCACATTTTTCGGGCGTAAATATCATGATATTAGATTGTTAATAGTTATTTTAAGCAAAATTTACATTGCAAAGTTACTGCATTTTACAGGGTGACGTCCTGATTATCTATTTAAAATAGATATGTTTGCTTAGGAGCAACAAGACTTAATGGCTGCATGGCGAAGGGGCCATGGGTGATGGCGCGACGGGGAGATGGGGAGAAGGGGCGATGGGGTGATGGGGTGATGGGGTGATGGGGTGATGGGGTGATGGGGTGATGGGGTGATGGAGTGATGGAGTGCCTTGTCCTGATATAGGTTTACAGAAAAGTAAACTAAAATCAGGATTATGAAAATTCCGCATTTCAACAATTCTGCAACGAAGGTTCCTTTTATACCTGGTCAGACATTGATGACAAGGTTATCATAAGCCAGGAATATATTAGGAGGTAATTTCTTCTCTACTTCCTCGTGCAAACCTAAAAAATGGCTGATATGTGTTAGATATGCGCGTTCGGGATTGATGCGCCTGATCACTTCCACAGCTTCGGCGAGGGAAAAGTGTGAGATATGCTTGGAATTGCGCAGTGCATTCAGCACAACGACTTTTGAGCCTTTCACCTTTTCAATTTCAGCATCCGAAATATAACTGGCATCTGTAATGTAAGTAAAATCAAAAATCCGGAAACCCAGCACATTGAGTTTGTCATGCATGACTCTGATCGGTATGAAAGGAATGCCATGTACATCAAAATTGTTTTCATCAATGAGGTGAATATTAATTTGTGGCGCACCAAAGTACCTGGAATCGGAAAAAATATATGGAAATTCGGTGCGGATGGAATGCATGACGCCCTCAGAGCCATAGACATCAATAGTTTTGTTCAGGATGTAGTTAAACGCCCTTATATCATCAAGCCCGGCCACATGGTCGCGGTGTTCGTGGGTGAACACCACAGCATCAAGATCCTCCACATTATTTTTTAGCATCTGAAACCTGAAATCAGGGCCGCAATCAATAACAATCGAAATATTGCCTGCCTTTATGAGCGCAGAAGTGCGGAAGCGCTTGTCGTGGGCGTCGGGCGACTTGCAAACCGGGCAATTGCAGGCGATAACAGGAACCCCGATAGAAGTGCCGGTTCCCAGGAAGGTTACTTCAAGCGGAATATCATTACGATTAGGCATATCAGCTTATTTTTCAGTTGATTAATAAATTAGTTGCTCCACTTCATGCTTATCGCTCTCCAGCTGCTGCTTCATTTCTGAATCTGAAATAAATTCAATTTCATCGCGCATACGTTTTGCAAAGTGAATGGTACCGTATTTACCGCTAAGTCCGCCCTCACAGTCGAAGGGGTGGATTTCGATGATAGTGGCATTTACATCGCGAAGCTGTCCGTAACGGCTGTTCTTAATATTCAATATTCCCTTATACCATTGGTTTTTAGTCGCGATGCGTATGGCATAAACACCATCAGGCGGAATGAGCTTACATTCTTCCTCTACCTTCATGAATACGGTGGGAAAGACAATATTTTTGTGTTGTTCGCTGCCTTTATTAAACTGACCGCTGATGATATAATGATGATCAAGATAAGCATTCGCACGCTGAATCCTGCCTTCCTGCAGAGCTTTCCGGATGAGCGTGCTGCTAACGGTTTCGTTCTGGATATCCTGTTCGGGGATTTCCTCGACCGAGAAATTATAGAATTTTCCCAACTCGTAGAGGTAATCGAAATTGCCTTCGCGGTTATGTCCGAAATGATGGTTAAATCCAATAACGATCTTGCTGGCATGCAGTTTGCCCACTAGTATGGAACGGATAAATTCAATCGACGACATCTGAGAAAAAGCCAACGTAAAAGGAATGATAACCAGATTATTGATGCCTGTTTTTCTCAGTAATTCTATTTTTTCCTGTTGTGAATTGATCAGTAGCAATTCCTTGCCGGCCGTATCCGGGTAAAGCACCTTACGGGGGTGCGGGTTAAATGTGATTAAAACTGATTCCCCCCCGATTTCGCGGGCCAGTTTATTGATCCGCTGCAGGATCATTTTATGCCCGATATGAACGCCGTCGAATGATCCGGTAGTCACTACCGGATAAGGGATGGAGCCAATTTCATTCAGGTCGTGGTAAATATTCATCACGCAGGCGGAAGTTTATGTTCGGCTTACTTCTGTTTTGCGAAATAGGCAACTTTTTCGAGCGAGGTAATCATATCGTATTCCTGCAGGTAAACCTGGTCAGGAACATTGAGTGGCTGAGGCGTGAAGTTGAGAATACCTTTGATTCCAACCATCACCAGGGCTTCAGCTATGCGTTTTGCCTCGGAAGCCGGCACCGTGATGATGGCGATAGAGATGCCTTCACTTTTGACAACTTCAGACAATTTATCGAAATTGTAGCATTTTACACCTGCATAAACCCTGTCTATTTTATCGGGATTGGTATCAAAGGCAGCCACAATCGATAATTTGGTGCGCTTGCCGTTGAAATACCCTATAATTGACCTTCCAAGGTTACCAATACCGATAACAGCCACATTCTGACCTTCCTTGGTGTCGATGATTTTTCCGATAATATCAATGAGTTCCTTTAAATCGTAACCTTGCCTAAGGGTTCCGGAATAACCGATGAGCATGATGTCTCGGCGTACCTGAACAGGTGTGATATGAATAAGTGCTGCAATTTCGTGCGAGAATATATGGTGTTTTCCTCCTGCAAGGCTCAACAACAATGCCCTGCGATATTGGCTCAGGCGTTCAACAGTTTTATCAGGTAGTTTCTTCATTAGTATTAATTATATGTTCGTTAGAATTTATTCATCAGGAAAAGGCAACACAAAAGCGAAGGTAGTTCCTTTGTCTGGTATGCTTTGCACCTCGATGCTTCCTTTATACATTTCGACAATTTTTTTTACTATGGATAATCCCAGGCCACTTCCTGTGATATGACGGGTTTTGATATTTTTGATTCTTACAAAATCATCAAATATGGTATTTTTTTCTTCGTCGGACATGCCTATGCCGGTATCGCTGACTGATATTTTAACCGCAGCAGCCAATTTTTCGATAAAGATATCTACGCGCCCGCCGGTATTATTATATTTTACGGCATTGGAAATGAGGTTGTTGAAAATTATTTCAATTTCCCCGGCATCAGCTTTCATCAAGACCTCGTCGCGGACATTCAGGTATATGTCCACATCTTTTTGAATAGCAAAAGGGCGAAGGGTATCCATGGATATCTGGGCAATCTTGCGTAAATCCACCACTTCGAAGCGTTGTGTTGGTTTGCCCGATTCAATCTTCGTAAAATCGAGCAGGTCCATGATGAGTGTCCGCATGCCTCTGATTCTTTCGAGTGAGCGATCGAGCATTTCTTCGTATGCTTCTACCTTATCTCCTAACTGTTTCTCACGGATGATCCTGACATAGCCGTCGATTGCATTCAGCGGAGCTTTCAGCTCGTGCGAAAGTACCGAAAGAAACTGAAACCGGATGGCTTTACCGGCCGTATTCAGCTTTTGGGTCATGCGCTTGAGGAAAAGCTGCTTGGTTATATTTTCTATGGAAGAGCGCAGCTCCTGTGGTGTAAAAGGCTTAGGAATAAAATCATAAGCTCCGTCGCGGGTGGCTTTTACCGCCAGTTCAAGGGATGCATAGGAAGTGATCATCACAACCACGATATCATATTGCTTGTTTTTTACATATTCAAGCACTTCCATGCCCTGGATACCAGGGAGCTTATTATCGAGCAGGATGATGTCGGGCTGCTGGGCATCAATGATTTCAATTCCATCTTCGCCAGTGGCAGCCTCGAGTACTTCGAACTCAATGTGTTCATCCATAAAGGGATAATCCACATGGAAATTCTGCAGTATACGTTTGGTGCCGGCGCGTATCCCGTCCTCATCATCAACGATTAAAATCTTAAAAGTACCCATGTTTAAAGTTTCAAAAGTTTTTTAATCTCGCGTTGCAACTGGTCGGCGCGGATGCCTTTATCCAGAAACAGATCGGCTTTGATCCACCTGCGTTCTTCTTCGGTCCGCACATCGAAATTCATGCCGGTTTCAGCAGTTACGCCGGTTGCTATAATAATAGGAACATCGGGATATTTCTTTTTGATCTTATAACTCAGTATAAAACCACTGTCGTCAGTTTCCATCATCAGGTCGAGTATAGCCAGGTCGGGCTTTACGGTTTCAATGATTTTTTCGGCTTCAGCCTGGCTTTCTGCTGTAATGGTGTTGAATCCGAACTGCCGGACCTTGAGCTCCATCTGAAACAGATAATCTATGTCGTCGTCTACTATTAAAATCGTTTTCTTCATAAAGTAAGCTGTTATAGGGTAATAAAAATCAGGATTGTATTGGTTTCTGACGTGGCAGCGCAATCTGGAATGTAGTGCCTGTGGGGCCTTTATCCGGATCTGCATTCGACGACACGATGATGTCGCCCTTATGCATTTTTACAATACCGTAAATAATTGGCAGTCCCAGCCCTGTGCCTTTTCCTGGGCCTTTTGTGGTGAAAAATGGTGTAAACACCTTATCCATATTTTCTTTCGTGATACCAGTTCCATCGTCGGAAAAGCTGAAGAAAACCTGTGAGGGCGAATCTGATAATTCGATACGGATATTCCCGCCGTCAGGCATGGCTTCAACCGCATTTTTTGCAAGATTGGTAAGCACCTGCGACATCTGGTCCCCATCGAGCCATGCCATTGGAACCTTTACTTTCGATAGGAGTGAAATATTAATATTGGCAGGGGCAAGAACGGCCCTAATACTGTTTTCGGTGAGATGGATTATATCACATTCGGTGAAATTTACCTGGTTCTTGCGTGCAAAGTTTAGCAGGCCACCGACAATTTTCTTGCAGCGGTCGGCTTGCTCAACAATGAGCTCAAGATCTTTTTGCATGGGATCATTTGCATCGAGTTCTTCCTTCAGGATATTGCTGTACATGGTAATGACGCCGAGCGGATTATTTAGTTCGTGGGCGATGCCGGCCGATAGCTGACCCATACCGGCAAGCTTTTCCGATTGGCGGAGTGCTTCCTGGGTGGTAGCAAGCTTTTCGTTGGAGAGGTTGAACTCCCGGATGTATTTATGCAGTTTTTCAATGGCATAGGGCAGGCACATTTCATTTTCGGCCAGCCCGTTGATGATGGCAATGGCGTGGTCGTCGCAGGAATCGTAGCCGCAAGCACCACAATCAAGATAATCGTTGGATGAGAATTTACCCATGCGCTTGAGAACCTGGCTAATGAGCTCCTCTGGCGGACGGGAACTGCGCATATCATTGGCTTCAAAAGTGCGGCTAAGGTCAAGATTAAAAAAGGTCTCCATCTCTTTTTCCCACTCCTGCCGGTTGAAGGAAGCCATTTTCTGCCTGGCATATTTTACCACCATGGCCCGTTTGGCATAGCGCTTACTGCTTGAAGCAAAGAACGGATAAGGCGACATGCCAGGGCCAAGAATGCATCCCTCGCAGCAAAGCAATTCCAGGTGAGGTCCCTTGATGAGACCGCTTTCAAATTCGCGTATGGCATCCTGGAATTTTGGACGGCCTTCGGCTACGATGACATTTCCTTCAAAAATATCTTCCCGGATATCCATTGCATTCAGCATGCCGCGGCTGACCGGAAAAATAGCACCTTTCCCCGCTCTTGGAGGATCAAATTCACAGGAAACTGCTTTTGAAGGCAATATCTCCGACTTTTCGAACATCTCCCGAAGTTCACGGAAGGTAAGAACCTGGTCAACTTCGCTGCTCTCGTCCTTTTTGGCAATGCAAGGTCCGATAAAAACTGTTTTGATGTCGTTGCCGTATTTTTGGCGCACTGTTCTTACCATGGCTACCATTGGCGATACCGTGGTTTCAAGTTTGGGAACGAGATCGGGAAAGTATCTTTCTATGTAGGATACAATGGCAGGGCAGTCCGACGAGATGGTTGGGATGACTGTAACTTCACTATACCTGTGTTTATATTTCCGTGCAACAAGGTCGGCACCAAAAGCAACTTCAGTCACTTTCGAAAACCCAATGGCTTTCACCATTCCAACAAAAAGCCTGTAATCGAAGATATCCGAAAATTCAGCTGCAAAACTTGGTGCTATCAGGGCCACAACAGTCTTGTCAGATGCCAGCAACATGCGCACCTGATCAATTTCCTTGCGAAAGACTTTGGCATACTGGCTGCAGACTTTGATACAATTTCCGCAGGCTATGCAACGGGAACTGATTACTTCGGCCTGACCACCGACAATCCTGATGGCTTTGGCAGGGCACTCCCTGACGCAGGTATAACAAACCCGGCAACGTTCCTTTATAGTGGAAACGAGTTGCTCTTTTTTAACAGGGAATTTATCCTCATCCATCATGATAAAAAATAATTTAGAGCAATACTTCGCGTTTGGTGTAAGAGGTATGGAGAAGTTCCATCGCCTTTACACTTAGGGGCCCGGTGAGGAAGCGCTCATAAAGCGCAATGATAGCGGGATTTTTATGTGCTGCCTTTATTGATTCTTTTTCGTCGATATCCAGGATGGTCTTTACCCTGATTTTTAAGGTTGATGTATCTTTTGGTATGGGCTGGCCGCCGCCGTTTACACAACCGCCCTGGCAAGCCATAACTTCAACAAAATGCAGGTCGGAACGTCCGGCGGAAATTTCATCCAGTAGTTGGCGCACAGCACCAATGCCGTTGACCACTGCAACACCCAATGTGATATCACCTACCTGGAAATGCGCCTCTTTGCGGTTCTTTATGCCTTTTACGTCGTAGAGTTTAAACTGTTGCATCTCTGTGCCGGTGACGCGGAAGTAAAATGTGCGCAGCATGGCTTCTGTCAGACCTCCGCTGATGGCAAAAAGTTTTCCTGCTGTGCTCCTGATGTTGAAGGGTGCATCTGGCTGTTCGGGATAGGAGTGGTTTATATCTATTCCATTCAGCCTGATCAGCCGTGCAAGTTCGCGTGTGGTAAGCACGGCATCCACATCGGTGATCCCTTTATGTGTCATCTCTTCGCGCTGGCCTTCAAATTTTTTAGCAATACAGGGCATGGCCGAAACGGTATAGATCTTATCGGAAGCAATGGCTGCAGAATCAGCATAATAGCTGCTGATAAGGGCTCCAAGCATCTGTTGCGGCGATTTGCAGGTGGAGAGGTTTGGTATAAATTCCGGCCTGTATTGTTCGACATATTTTATCCACCCGGGGCAGCAACTGCTGAACAGGGGTGTTTTTTCATTATTCCGGATGCGCTGCAGAAGTTCTGCCGATTGTTCCATGACCACGAGGTCGCTACCGAAGGAACTTTCGAAAACCCGGTCAAAACCTAGTCTGCGCAAGGCCGAATTCATGATGCCACTGATATCTTTCCCTGTCTTGATGCCAAATTCCTCTGCCAGGGTAACCGACATGGTAGGCGAAGTCTGGATTACAACATGCAGGTCAGGATTATGCAAGGCATCCTGGATACCTGCATAATGGCGTTTCTCTACAAGAGCACCCGTAGGGCAAGCCATGATGCATTGCCCGCAATTGATGCAGCTCGAAAGATTTAATCCCTTGTTAAAAGCCGGGCCAATGAGCATCTTATGCCCTTTGCCAATGAAATCAATGGCTGTAACATGCTGAATCTCTTCACAAACCCTGATGCATCTGCCACAAAGGATGCATTTGGCGGGGTCGCGCGAAATACTTGCGCTGGAAGGGTCAGTTTTATACTTGTTTTTTTTACCGGGGAATCTGCGCTCACGCACATCGAGTTCCCGGGCCAGGGTCTGAAGTTCGCAGTTGCCATTGCGTTCGCAATACAGGCAATCGTCGGGATGGTTGCTCAGGAGCAGTTCAACGATGGTTTTGCGGGCACTCACAACCCTTGGCGAATGCGTGCTTATTTTCATCCATTCTTCAACAGGGAAGGAGCAGGAAGGAATCAGGTTGGTTTTGCCTTCAACTTCAACAACGCACATGCGACAGGAGCCTGTGGGATACAGATTGTCCATATGGCACAGCGTGGGCACCGAAATACCATTTCGGGTAAGCGCTTCCAGTATGGTTTCTCCATTACGGGCTTTGATCGGTTTGTTATTTACTTCAATCTCGAAGTCCATGCGTGGATGATTTAAAGTAATTTTTTAAATTATTTAACAAAAACTGCGACAAACTTGCATACGTCGGAACAAATGCCACAACCTGTGCATTTATCTTCAACAATAAAATGTGGTGCACGGGGCTGGCCTATAATAGCGTTTTCGGGACATTTTTTGGCGCAAACCGTGCAGCCAGTGCACTTTTCGACATCAATATAAAATATGCGCAATTCCTTGCACACGCCGGCCTGGCATTTCCTGTCGAAGATATGTTCTTCAAATTCTTCCCTGAAATATTTCATGGCGCTCAGAACGGGATTTGGCGAGGTCTGGCCGAGCCCGCAGAGTGATGTGTCGCGTATGACGCTGGCCAGGGTTTCGAGTTGCATAACGCCCTTAAAGCGTTCAAGGGTTTCATGCCCTGCTTCGTTGGCGGGCCGGCGGGTGATGTGCCGCAGTATCTCATGCATCCGGCGTGTACCTTCGCGACAGGGAATACATTTCCCGCAACTTTCATTTTTCAGGAAATCCATGAAAAATTTTGAAATATCTACCATGCAGGTATCCTGGTCCATTACCACAATACCACCAGATCCCATGATGGCGCCCGATTCCCAGAGCGATTCATAATCCACCGGGATATCAAGCAAGGCTTCGGGCAGACAACTGCCTGAGGGACCACCGATCTGAACAGCCTTGAATGACTTTCCATCTTTTATGCCGCCGGCAGCCTTGTAAATGATATCGCGGATCGTAGTTCCCATGGGTACTTCAATAAGCCCGGTAATGGAAGCTTTTCCAGAAAGTGCAAATACTTTGGTGCCTTTGCTGTTTTTGGTGCCGATGGCATTGAATTTTTGCGGACCGTAGCGCAGGATATAGGGGATATTGGCAAGCGTTTCAACATTGTTGATAACGGTAGGTTTGCCAAACAGTCCCCTTACAGCCGGGAAGGGTGGTTTGGGCTTTGGCATGCCGCGCTTTCCTTCGATGCTGTTGATGAGTGCAGTTTCTTCGCCACACACAAAAGCTCCTGCACCTTTTGTGATGACAATGGCAAGGTCAACGCCACTGTTAAAGATATTGTAACCAAGCAATCCGAATTCCCGTGCCTGTAGCAGCGCGGCCTGAAGGCGCTTTATGGCAAGCTGGTACTCGGCCCTGATGTAAACAAATGCTTTGGTTGCACCCGTGGCATACGCGGCAATGGCAATCCCTTCAATGAGCAGATGAGGGTTGCCTTCTATCACAGCCCGGTCCATAAAAGCGCCCGGATCGCTTTCGTCGGCATTACAGATTAAATATTTCTGGTCGCTTTCAGTGGTTTGCGCAATTTTCCATTTTTTGCCGGTGTTAAAGCCGCCACCACCGCGGCCCCTGAGTCCGCTGTCTTCTACAATACTGCAGATGTTCGCTGAAGTGTAGTTGCGGATGCATTTTGCATAGGTAAGGTAGCCGCCCCTGGCAATATAATCGGGGAGGGAGGAAGGATTGATGCGACCGCAGTGCTGCAGCACAATGCGGTGTTGCATCCTGAAAAAAGCAATATCTTCTATATCAGGAATGTTGCTCCATTCCTGGTGAAGTGGGTTCCGGAACTGCCCAAGCACATCCTGTGGGGGGACTTCATGATTAAATACATCATCAAGAAGTGCTTCAACTTTATCGGCAGTAATATGTTGAAATGAAATCCGGGATTTTCCCGGCAACTGAACATCAAGCAGTGGTTCCGAAGAACAAAGGCCAATGCAGCCCACTTCAATAACTTCAACATCCAGCTCTTTCTCAAGCAGGTAATTATTTACAGCAATTAATGTACGGCCTGCTCCTGCTATCAATCCGCAGGTGCCTGCTCCGATATAAATTACAGGCTTTTGTATCTTGTCGTGCCTTATCTTGCTGAGTTTGTCCTCCACATCATGCGTAAACACGCTGGAGCGGGAAAGCAGAACTTCGTCTTTCAAAAATAACTGTGTATCCATGCTATGATGATTCAGCTTCCTTGTTGCTTACAATGTTTAATGATGCCGGCAATAGCCGATGCACTCGTAGCGGGGAAGAATTCCTGGTTAACTGAAACTACAGGTCCAAGGGCGCATGCGCCCATGCATCGTACGATATCCAGACTAAAAAGCCCGTCACGGGAGGTTTGCCCTGCTTTGAGGTTAAGCTGCTTTTCCATTTCCTGCAGCACCGATGCCGAGCCCATTACATGGCAAGCCGTTCCCCGGCAAACCTGCAGATGGAATTTACCACGGGGTTCGAAACGGAACAGGTCATAAAAGGTGGCTACACCATATACTTTACTCGTAGCCAAGTGAAGGTTTTCAGCTACCTTGATGATGGCTTCCTCCGACAAATAGCCCATTTCATCCTGTATTTCCTGGAGAAGCGGGAGCAAAGCGTCGCGCTGAATGTTCAAATGATTTTGGATAATCGTTTCTATCGGGGTATCCATTCGGGTTTAATATTGTATTCAACTATAAAAAAAGTAATTTAAATTTGTACCACAAATATAAATATTCCAATGGTATGGCGAATATTTATTTGTTAAAATAATAACAATGTTATTTCACTAACAAGAGAAGCAGTTCATAAAAATAGTATTTTTGTTTTTGTATTGCAGATAATGCATATGACAGATGAGATTGATGGATTGAAATGCGTTGAAATACATTGAAGTACATTGAAATACATTGAAATACATAGAAATACATAGAAATACTTAGAAACAGCGAATCTTTTGTTTTTT
>JBBRRV010000075.1:0-14635 GCA_038246075.1 Bacteroidales bacterium | reverse complement strand
CGGAGGGTCACATTTTTTACACTTTTCAGGGCCTTGCAGGTAACAGGTCTTACATGGACCGTAGCCACCGAAAAGCTCACCATTTTTGCCCCCACGGATTTCGCTTTTGCAAAGCTTGGTCTGAATCCTTCCAACATCGATAAAGTACCTAATCTGAAAGAGATACTGTTGTATCATGTTGTAAAGGGAGTTGTTTTTTCGCGCGACCTGAAGCCCGGATTTGTTCCAACACTGAACGGGGCGGCTGTTGAAGTTTCTTTTGACAAAAAGAAAATCTTCATCAATAATGCGGGGGTTGTTCTGCCTGATCTCAGAGCTTTTAACGGGGTAATTCATGTGATAAACTCCGTATTAATGCCACCTTCAAAGAACCTTGTGGAGATTGCTTCCGCTAATCCCGATTTCTCCATTCTTGTTCAGGCTGTGGTTAAAGCTGGCCTGGCTGATGCGCTTGCAGCGCCGGGTCCGCTCACCGTATTCGCGCCAACCAATGATGCCTTTAAGAGCCTTTTGGCTGAGCTTGGTGCTTCAAGCCTGGATGATATAGATGCGAATACCTTAAAAAGTGTGCTTTTATACCATGTAGTTTCCGGCAGGGTATATTCAAGCGACCTCAAAACGGGTCCGGTAACATCGCTCGGAGGCACATTTAACGTGAACGTACAATCGCTCACCATCACCGACAGCAAGGGCAGGGTATCCGGGCTGGTGGCTGACAAGCTAAATATACAGGCTACGAATGGTGTGATCCATGTCATTAATAAGGTCCTGCTTCCGTAAATCTCCGCTTTTTACAGGGGTACAAACAAATCCCGCTAAAAATTGTCCATGGCAAGTTTTAGCGGGATTTGGGTTTTCAGCTATATGCAAAGACTTTATTCAGGTACAGCAGTTACCAGCCGGCCGGTTTATCAGACAATACTCTTTCGCGGAGTGAGCGGATCGTCCTGAACGGTGTTTCGGCAACGACTATATTATAAAACCAGGAAGGAATATTCCCGCCCGGATCTATATATCCCTCAAAAGTCACAAGTACATGCTCTTTATCAATAGGGTGCAGGGTCCATGACTGATGGTAATTTTTGATACGGATCAGGTCGGGTTTTTCAGGAACAGCATCAGGCAGTGGTTTGGTCGAAAATTTCCGATCACCAGTTAAAGGGTCTTTTGTAATCCTTGTTTCTGTCACAAGTTCGCGGTTGACCATAGGCCATGGCATCTTATAAACCAGATAATATTGTACAAGCTTATGCTTGTCATAGGCAAGTACTTTTATTTCCTTGATGCCTTTGTCCCACCAGTCAGTATTCTTTGGGTTGCCCAGCAATGCATAAATCTTTTCGATGGGGGCATGAAAAACGGCTTCTCCTTTGGATGATTTGAGGATATGGTTCTGTTCGACGCGGGTGTATATTCTTATCCCGTCCTTTTCCTTTACATAATTCCAGGTTTGTGCCACCAATCCGCAGAGCAGATAAAGGTTCAAAAATATGAAGCTGCTAAGGTGCTTAAAGGAACCATGCATAAGGCCGTATATGTTTTGGCAAAGGTACTAAGAATCTCTTTATCATAAGATTACATACTCCTGCAAGATGAAGGAAAATTCATGCTGTGCGGATCTCTAAACCAGCATATGTTTAAATATTCAGGTGGCTTGTTCCCAGTTGCAAACAGGTGCAGTGCGCAGTGATTCCGGGGGGACTGAAAATATTTGTCTTTTGGAACCATCACTAAAGCTTAGTTTTTGTTGTGGACAGTCCTGCGAAAGCGTTCGCCAAACGGAAGTTAATTTTCGTGTTGTGAGGTTTGCGAAAATTTTCGCCTGTATTGAACAAATTATTTTGATGTCTGTTTATGATGTCTTTTTCAAACAATTCACTTAAAAAACAATTTAAAAAAAGGAGGCTAAAATGAAAAAACAATTAATCTTCAATTATGTATTTATACTGTCCATTCTATCTCTTCTGGCATCCTGTAAAAAGGATAATGTAGCAGGTAACCAGTCAGAACAGAACAATCCGGCAATGCTGAAAAGCCAGCCTGTCGAGAAGAAAAGCGTACTAAACGTCACGATGAGTCCTTTTGGATCACCTGTCGCTTTTCCACGGGGACTCAAATTTGGACCTGACGGATATCTTTATGTGGCTGTAGCGGGTTTTGGCGGAAATTTTTCAACAGACGGAAACTGTACTCAGGTCATCCCCCCGATTGGCCCTTACAAAGGCGGAAATACTTCAAAGATCATTAAGATCAGCCCGCAAGGAGTTGTTTCAACTGTAGCGGATCATTTACCTTCGCAGGTAAATGCTTTAGGTTTTACAAGTGGTGTTTCAGCTATTGAATTTATCGGAAACACCCTATATGCATTGATGGATGCAGGTTGTTCACACGGAAATCCTGACTATCCAAGTTCAGTGATAAAAGTATATGCCGATGGAACCTGGTCGGTCATTGCCGACCTGAGCACTTTTTTTCATAATCATCCTGTTGCAGCGCCTGAAGCTGATGATTTCGAACCCGATGGTGACTCATACAGCATGGTTTATGCAAGAGGAAACTTATATGTAATAGAAGCTAATCATGGTGAATTGCTTAAAGTTACCACCAGCGGAAATGTTTCAAGAGTGCTTGATTTTTCTGCACACTTTGGACATATCGTTCCGACTTCAGTAGCCTACAATGATGAAAATTTCTTCGTGGGTAATTTGCGGACCTTCCCCCTCGTTGCAGGAAGCTCGAATATTTATAAAGTTACCTCAGACGGAGATGTTAAGGTTTGGGAAACCGGGTTCACTGGCGTTCTGGGTGTTGCATTTGATGAAAAGGAGAGAATGTATGTGCTGGAGACTTCAGCAGGAGGCGGACCAACGCCCAATACCGGCAGGGTCGTACGCATCAATAAAAATCGCACCCGGGATGTCATTGCTGATAAGCTGTTTTTCCCAACTGCCTTGACTTTTGGACCTGATGGCGCAATGTATGTCTCCAATAACGGTTTCGGTCCTCCTACGGGGCAAATTTTAAAGTTTGTCATCAGTGACAATGTAAAAAAGGACAAGGATAAAGGGAAAGACAGGGATAAGGAGAAAGATTGAGGACGAAGGTGAAATGATGCCTGAAGTTATCAGACATCTCATTCAAGGCGGAAGCAATTTTTGCTTCCGCCTTGTTTTTTGCCGGTCACAAACCGCGCACCGCCCCACCCAGGTTACATGCACTAAGTGACCAGGCAGATTAAACTCACCGCTGTTTCAGGCTTTATTTTCGTGGGAAATCAGGATAATTTTTTTGGCGATATCCTCGGGTGAAAGAATATAATCGATACACCCGCTTGCTATGGCACTTACCGGCATATCCGGCTGCCCTGCTGTATCCGGCCGCTGCGCGATGGTGATGCCACCGGCTTCCTTGATGCCACAAAGCGCCTCGGCTCCATCACCATCATAGCCTGAGACTATGACCGCTATAAGTTTACCATCCCAGTGCTCCGTGAGTGAACGCAGAAAAACGGTAATCACATCGGGCCATCCCCAGGGCTTTGATATCGGCTTTAAACGGAACTCATCATTCAGAACGTGTAAGTCCCGCTTTGAAGGAATAATAAATACATGGTTTGGCTGAATGTCTAATTTTTCCGTGATCAGTTCAACCGGCATCTCCGTATAGTTCGGTAGAATCTCGTGAAGCAGCGTGGCTACGTTTCTTAAATGATTAACGATGACGATAGCAACACCCATATCGGCAGGCAGATTCTTTAATAAGCGTGTATATGCATCGAGACCGCCGGCAGATCCGCCCACGCAAATGATAGGAAAGTCTTTAACAGCACGATTTTCTTTAGGAGGGTTCATATGGGATCAAGTTTTATAATCTTAAAAAAATCACTCAGCAGGATTACTCTTCGGTCATCTTCTGTTTTAGTAACGGGAAGAAAATGAATTGATTTCAGCACTTGCGATTAAATGCTCACTGCATCATCGTAGGAAGTTCAAAAGTAAGTGAAAAGTTGATTTCAAAAACGGAAAGCGATATGAATCCTCTCTCCTCTGGCGGAGATGCATTTATAGCTTCCGATACAATTAAAAATCGGATCATAATGCTATTACCTAATGAATCAGTTGCTTGTATTTCAGGGCAATAATTGTTATTGGCATGGTTTCCATGAATATTAATTTCTCCTTAAAAGAATTTCCCTGAATCATTCCCAATGATTAATGAACTGTCTGTAACCTAAGAATTTCAGGCCTACTTAATTATCGCTCCCGTGGGTATGATAATTTTCGGACCAATCTTAAAGCTTCGTGTGCGATATGTGTATAGTCTGTTCCGCTTATTTCAAAATGTCCTGCGCGTGTTTCACTGTCAGTATTGAAAAATGCCCCATTTCTGGCATAAACTGACAATCCTGAGTTTTTTCCGGGTTCTCCGTATTTCCAAAGATCATTCATAAATTCAGCCTGGGCTTCAAGGTTAAAATCCAACCAATGGGCTTTATGCAGCACATTTATTTCTCGTTGCCAGTCATATGCATCTTTAAAAAACCATTGTGCACCAAGGGCATCGCTTGCATAGCGATTTCCCATCTGCTGGTATTGCCATGCGTGAATGGACTCATGAACCAGTAAAAAAGCATCAAAAATTTTAGTCTTCAAATAAATGGTATTCCCGAGTGTAAATGATCTGGAATTCAGTCCGAAAAAGCCAGCATGTCCTTCAATGATTCGTGTAACAGTATAGTTTAAGGAACCTTTAAAGACCCTTTTGAGTACTGATAGTTCAGTCTCGTTCAGAGGTCTTTCAAATCCCTGCAGGTAAAATATTGACTGAACAAGGGCAAGGGATTTTCCCGAAACGACGATCATTGTGCCCATTATAGGAGAAAGGATATCCCAAAATCCCCGTATGATCAGGAGTGATTTGGCTGCCCATATGGCTTTCAGAATTGTATTTATGCCGGTTGTTATCCCCCTGGCTATGCCAAATAGGCCCTTTATTATTGCTCCCAATAGGGAACTTACGCCTTTGATAATACCGCCAAGCCAGTAAAATAAAGCTTTTGCACCAGCATTGTCGCCAACCCAATTTAGTGCCTGATTTATGCTAACGCCAGCGGTTTCCAACACTTCTCCAGAGGTATAACCTGCTATCCGCTCAATATAGGTTAAATGATAAATCGCATAAACAACCACCCTGTATGTCTTCTTCATCCTTGTATGATATTTGACAGTCTTGTATTTATGTATATATTTTCGTAACTTAGTAAAATGAAATTGTCTCCTGAGTCTAATGCTATTATGGAGAAAAAACAAAAGGTTATTCACCTCAAATACAGCAACATGAAACACACATTTTACTTCATATTCATCCTTTTTTTAAGCTTCGCGACAGTGAAAGCACAAAAGCCGGTAACGCTTACGCCCGACAGTGTGAATATCGGGCACACCGGTTTCCCGGGTTTTTGGTTAAGCATTCCTGAAGTTAAGTCAGCGGTCGTTAAAGCCAGTTGGATCAAGTCCATCGAAAAAGGCACAAAATCTAAAGTTAAAAAAGAAAATGATGATCTGACCATATTTGGTGCCATTATCAAGGATGTTTATCAGGGTAGCGTAAATATTATGAGCAAGGTTGTTGACCAGGATTCACTCTGCAGGTTATTTGTGTGTGTCGAAACAACGCGAAACAAATTCATTGGCAAAAGTTCTCCTGAATATGAAAAGCTCAGCAAATACCTGAAGAATTTCGGGAAGGACCAGTATGTTGCATTGGCAAAGGATCAGTTGTCGGTTGAAAACGATAAGCTCCGTGAAATGGATAAAGATTTGAAAACGGCCAGGAAAAACAATGAGAAATATGAAAAAAATATTCAATCCGCAAAGACGCTTAGATCCGAGGCAAAAGATAAAATCAATAGCCTGAACAAGGAAGTTGTTCAAGTAACTTCAGATATTGATAGTAATACTACCCTGTCAGCCTCCGCGCCTGACGGAGATGCCAAAAAGGCCAAACAGTCGGAATTGAAAACGCTTGAAAAGAAGAAGAAAGGACTACTAAAGGATATTCATGCTGCCGAAAATAATATATCGAAAGCCAACTCAGCTATTGACGATAATACCAGGGAAATCGCATTGAATGCCGAAACCCAGAAAGCCATTAACGAAAAATTAACTAAACAAACACTTGTTGTGAATAGATTTGAAAATAAGCTCAAAGCGATCAAGGAATACTGAACGCTAGGTGTGAGCCGATAGTATAAAAAATCCTTGTTGCTGCGAAGCGACAAGGATTTTTTTTGTTCATGTGATGGCATACATCAACTAAAGCAGGCGATTCGAAACAGGCGCATTTGTGATGCGGAAAGGATTCATTTTTATGCTGTTTTTCAACACTCCAGATCGCCTTGCAGCCGTCAGCCGCCGAATAAGCCTTTAATCTTATTTAAGATACCGCCACCGGCTTGTTCGCCACCGGCGAGTGAGCCGATAATGCTTTGCAGATCAAAGCTATTATCGCCGGGATCATTGGTTTTGTTAACGAGTTTGCTCATGACCTTCGGAATAAGTTGTTGTCCGATAGTGGACGCAGTAGCCTGGTCCAGGTCAAATTTTCGCATTAACTCATCCGTAACACCTGACGTGATGTTGTTTACCACAGGACTGTCAGCTGTAATGCCACCTCCCTGGAAAAGGTTTAGAATGGATTCAAGATTACCTCCTGCGGCAAGTCCTTTGAGTTTATCAAAGATGGAACCAGCTGCAGTTGTGATAGCAGAATCGTTGTTCTCGTTAGGAATAGCAGGGTTATTGATAATCGCTTCACCCGCATTATCCTTTACCAATTTTATAAGCTGTTCTAACATGGCACTGTTATTAAGTGAATAATTTAATGAATTACACTATTCCGGGTGATCTCATTGGATACGTGAAACTTAACCCAGGTGGCAGTTAAGCCAAGGCAGCATGCTTATCAATCGTTATGATTCTGTTTAATCAACAAATTATCTTCTTTTAGCTTAATTCGTTTTCTTTTCTGCAGCTTCTTTCTTGGCCTTAGCTTTGGCAGCTTCCTTCTTAGCCTTTGCGCTAGCAGCTTCCTTGGCAGCATCTTTTTTCGCATCAGCCTTGGTGGCTTCTTTTTTAGCCTCAGCCTTGGTAGCTGTTTTGGCAGCATCTTTTTTTACTTCGGCCTTTGTTGCTTCTTTTTTAGCTTCAACTTTTTTAGCTGTTTTGGCAGCATCTTTTTTCACTTCGGTCTTTGTAGCTTCTTTAGCAGCTTCAGCCTTTGAAGCCGTTTTAACAGCCTCCTTTTTCACTTCGGCCTTCGTAGCTTCTTTTGAAGCTTCAACCTTTTTAGCTTCTTTGGCAGCATCTTTTTTCACTTCAGTCTGCGTAGCTTCTCTTGCAGACTCAACCTTTGCAGCTTCTTTAGCAACTTTGGTATTGGCAGCAAAACAAACGCTGCAGGGCGTGTACCCTTTTGCTTTGGCATCGGAAAGGCTCATTGCTTTAGCCTCTGTGCCCTTTACATATTGACAATCCTGTTTATGATACTTTTCACCTTTTGGAGTAACATAAACTGTCTGGGCTTTGACTTGTGCCAAAAGTCCGAAAAGCATAACGATTAAAAATAATGCAGTCTTCTTCATGTTTTTTGTTTTTTTTAATTGTGAATGACCTTACTACAAAATTAATGTCAGCCAAAGGGAATTGCAAGCCTTCTGCCGAAAATTCTTTTTTTCTTTCTCAAACACATTATAGTCTAATATGTTCACGGAGGGAACATATAATTCAGGCAAAAGGCTCAAGTTTGCGCTAGAAAGATAAGGTTTACAAGCTGTTAAATATTGAAACCAGTTATGCCTGACCATAACTGGTAAAAACCAAAAAGCACCAGCGCAATGGCTGAGATGAGGATAGATATACGAATGGCACGCGGTCCGAGATTCCTGGCAGAGGCAAAAAGCAGCACCATACCCATCGAACATATGATCAGCGTGCCGTAGAAGCCCGCCAGCAGCACAATTCCATTGGCCGGGGCCTCATTCCAGCCCCTGATCAGCATCGGACCCATGACCAGGCTCCATCCAAGATAGGGATTGGGATTAAATAAGTTCACCAATACTGCTTTAAAGAAACTTTTTTGAGCGGGAACATCCTGGTCTTTATTACTGTCGAAGGTTCGCCATGTCTGGTATGCATTGAAAGCCAGGTATAGCAGAAACACCCCGCCGGTGCATTGCAGGATGAGCAACAATTCATGCGGCAGATTTTTCAGAATGAATATTACCAAAATAATGACCGGAACATCACTGAATAAAGGTGCAAATACTAACGGAAAAGTTTTACGCCAGCCATTTGTCAGGGCCTGGGATAAAAGAAAAGCCTGGAAAGGACCCGGCTGAACCACACATACAAAGGCGTATCCTATCGCAAATATGATATAATTGATCATCAGCTATTTGGGTAATTGAGATTGCATGGTGTTTTAATAATTCAGGCTCATTCACAGGTGCGCAAAAGCCCGCTTTGTTGTAATAAGAAATCATTTACAGTTAAACCATTCATGTTTTTGATTTCTTCCGGGCTTATGTCATGTGTCCCGGAGCAAACTCTGCTATTTTAAAACACCTACTTCAATATAGGTTTCATTGCCGCCCTGGTGATAAACACGATGCGTTGCCTTGATAAAATCATCAGGTTTTGCTTCATAAATGTTCGGAACATATTTCTGCGGATTAACGTCTACCAGCGGAAACCAGGTGCTCTGGATCTGGATCATGATGCGATGCCCCTTTTTAAAACAATGCAGTACATCCATGAGTTCAAGGTCTGCCTTTTCTATTTTACCAGCAGTAAAAGGTGCCGGTTTTTCATAGCTGCTCCTGTACCTGCCCCTGATCACTTCGCTACGGACCATCTGCTGGTACTCGCCCATTTTCATTCCTTTGCGGGTTGTGGGATTGGCAGGTGCATCGGCGGGATAGACATCAATGAGCTTCACGATCCAGTCGGCATCACTACCCGTTGTTGACACGACAAGATGCGCGAGAGAAGGTCCCGCCAATGTTATGTCTTCTGTTAATTCAGCCGTTTTGTAAACAAGTACATCCGGCCTTCTGGCCGCAAACCGCTGGTCGTCGGTCATGTATTCTTTGGTCATTTCAAAGGAAATATCCTCTGTATAGGGAACGGGTTTGCGGGGGTCGCTTACAAATTCATCAAATGCAGATCCGGATGATGGCGGAGGATCAAAAGACAATGTTTCATTGGCCTGCAGGTATAATTTTTTAGTTTCAATATTCCGGGGCGGCCATTGATCATATTTCTGCCATTCGTTTTTCCCGGTCATAAACATGGTGGCTTCGGCAATTTTTAAAGTGCCCTTGTCCTTGAGCCAATAATTGAAAAACGGGAGCTCAATGCTATCGCGATAATACAGTGAATTTTTCAGGTTGAATGACACATTTCCCAGGAATGATCCGTCGGTACGGGCCCAGCCTCCATGGATCCATGGTCCGATGACGATTGAATTCTTAGTTCCCGGATTGTTTTTTTCGATGCCCTGGTAGGTCTTAAAAGTGCCGTAAAGATCCTCTGCATCATACCACCCGCCTACAACCAGCACCGCGGGTTTTACGTTTTTAAGGTGCGGGATAAGGTTTCTTTTTTGCCAGAAATCGTCATAATCGGGGTGACTGACCAGGTCGTTCCAGAAGGCAATGCTGTCGCCAAAATATAATGTTTTGGCATTCGACAGGGGTTCCAGCCGCTGAAAGAAGCTATAACCATCCGGGGTATTAAAGTTATAAGCCCTGACCCAGTCCTTGGAAAAACCTTTTCTTGGCAGATCCATGGCCGAAAGAAAACTAAAGTTTGGTGCCAGGAAAAAAGCGCCATGGTGGTGCATGTCGTCGAAATACCAATCGCCTATGGGAGCCTGTGGTGATACGCATTTTAATGCGGGGTGTGCATCGATGGCCGCACAGGAAGCATAATAACCCGGGTAAGATATGCCCCACATGCCCACGCTACCATTGTTATTTTTCAGGTTCTTAACAAGCCAGTCCATGGTGTCGTAAGCATCGGAACCTTCATCCACATCTGTTTTTGACTTTTTCTGATCGATAAAAGGAGGCATGTGCCGGAAGACACCTTCTGACATAAACCTGCCCCTTACATCCTGGAATACGAATATATACCCTTCACGCAGGAACCCGGGAAAAAGGCCTCTGCGAAATACAAAACCCATTTCAGTTCCATAGGGTGCTATATCATAAGGCGTCCTGTTGAAAAGAATTGGATATTTTTGAGTCTCATCCTTTGGCGTGTATACAATAGTAAAGAGCCTGATGCCATCGCGCATAGCGACCTGGTATTCAGCTTTGGTATAATGCTGAACAAGATACAGTGAGTCCTGATTGACCTGTGCGACAGCAGATATTTTCATGCCTGTGAGGAAGAAGAGTAAGAAAACGTATTTCATTTTGAAATGATTTTTATTTATAATCGTAATTCACTATTGCCTGTTGCCTATTGTCTTTTCACTATTTTAAAGTTTTTCCACCAATTTAGGGCTAAAGTTCTTTGCCGCCTCTTCATCGAATTCACCTTCCCAGCGTGCGACAACCGCGGTGGCCAGGCAGTTGCCAATCACATTCGTGGCGGTTCTGGCCATGTCCATCAACTCGTCGATGCCCAGGATGATGAAAATGGGCCATGTGGGAAGCCCGAAGCTGGCTGCCGTGCCCAGCAGGATGACCATGGATGCCCTTGGCACCCCGGCAACGCCTTTACTGGTGAGCATGAGGGTGAATACAATGATGAGCTGTTTGCCGATCGGCAGGTCGATGCCGGCAACCTGTGCAACAAAAATGGTGGCAAGCGAGAGATAAAGCGTTGTTCCGTCGAGGTTAAAACTATAACCGGTAGGCATCACAAATGCAACGATTTTTCGGGGCACTCCGAATTTCTCCATGGATTCCATGGCTATCGGTAATGCCGACTCCGAACTGGTTGTGGCAAAAGCAATGGTGGCCGGTTCAGATATAGCCCTGATAAAATTCCTTATCGGGATCTTCATGCTCAATGCGATGGGAAGCAATACGGTAAGAAAAAAAATGAGCAGGGCAACATAAAGTGTCGCTAAAAGCTGGAATAGGTTCCCCAGGATACCAATCCCCATATGTCCGACGCTATAAGCGATGGCAGCAAAAACAGCGATCGGAGCAAGGAACATCACCAGGTTGGTGAACTTGAACATGGTTTCGGAAAGACTTTCGGCAAAATGTACCATGCGTGTTTTGTGCTGATCTTTTAACAAGGCCACGGCAATGCCGAAAACGATGCTGAAAACCACGATCTGGAGCACCTGTCCGTCATAAATGGATTTTGCGATGTTCTCGGGAAAAATATGCAGGATGACCTCTTCGATGGTCTGGGCCTTTACAACAGGAAGATTCTGTTTGCTGATGGCTTCCGGAATGATGACGCCAATCCCTGCTTTGCTGATATTGATAGCCAGCAGGCCGATAAACAATGCTGCTGTCGATACCAGTTCAAAATAAACAATCGATTTCCAGCCCATCCGTCCTACCTGCCGCAGGTTGGAATGACCGGCTATGCCTACTACCAACGTGGCGAAAATCAAGGGAGCAATGATGGTCTTTACCATATTCAGAAATATCTTGCTGAAAAGGTTGAGATGAATGGCGATGGAGGGCACATCATGGCCAAACTCCGCGCCCAGGATCATGCTCATGAGGATCCAGGTGGTAAGTGATTTTTTGCGGATGGCATACCATACCAGCATGGCCATCGGAATCCAGCGGCTTATGATGAGCGCTGGTTTAATGAGGTTCCACAAGGAATAAAGCTGCCCGAGATTAATGATGAGCGAAATGGTAATGACAGTAAAGAGGAGTAACAGAAATTGACGTTGCGTTATTTTCATCTGTCAATAATTTGTTTTTTAAAGGTCAGATGGAATATGCCATGATAAAGAATATTATCATCTTCGATTAGTGATATAGTCAATCATGGCTATTTCATCTGGCTGGAGATGCGGGCAAATATAGTTTTTTATCATATATTCCTGCAACCGGGAAGACCCTTTTGTATTAATTTGGCTGGTATATCAGGAGATTCCTAACTTTTAGCCCTTATATTTGTTCATTTACCATTCATAAATGATTCTAATATGAAACTCTATTCAATCCCTACCGGCAACCTCAAACTCGACGGCGGCGCCATGTTCGGTGTGGTGCCTAAAACTATCTGGAACAAGGTTTATCCAGCCGACGAAAACAACCAGATCAATCTCTCGATGCGCTGCTTACTGGTGGTCGATGGCGACCGGCGGATTCTGATTGACAACGGTATTGGCGATAAACAGAGCGAAAAATTCTTCAGCCATTACAACCTCAATGGAGAGGACAGCCTGGAACGTTCGCTGGCCCGGTATGGTTTTAAACACGCTGACATTACCGATATGTTCCTGACACACCTGCATTTCGACCATTGCGGAGGGAGTGTTAAATATAACAGCGATCATACCGGTTTTGAACTGGCTTTTCCCAACGCCACATACTGGGTCAGCCGGCCACAGTGGGATTGGGCCATGAACGCCAACCGGCGTGAAAGCGCATCATTCCTGCGGGAAAATATCAAGCCCATAGCAGAAAGTGGCAGGTTAATCCTGTTTGACGAGCAGACCGACCGTTTTCCGGGTTTTGAGGTGCGTATATTTAACGGACATACCGTGGGACAAGCCATACCGCTCATCCAATACCAGGGAAGAACTGTTGTATTTACTGCCGACCTGGTGCCGACAATGGCTCATCTGCCGATGCCTTATGTGATGAGCTATGATACCCAGCCACTGATCACCCTCACCGAAAAAGAAAATTTCCTGAACGAAGCTGTGGCGAAAAACTGGGTCCTCTTTTTTGAGCATGACATTTATAACGAATGCTGTACGCTTGAACAGACAGAAAAAGGTGTTGGTGTTAAAGAAGTTCATATCTTAGGCACATATTTAAAAAACGACATATCTTAATTTAATCAGTAAAATACGCTACAAATTGTACAGGATAGAATCCAAAATCGACACTGCTTCGCGGGAGTTTTTAGAAAATAAGGCTGCATTTGCACCTGTGCTTGCCGAATACAACACGATCTTAAGCCGCACGATGAATGGGGCGCCTGAGTCTGCCGTCAGCAAGCATAAGGAACGGGGTAAACTGATGGCCCGCGAGCGTGTCAACCTCTTGCTTGATCCAAATACGCCTTTTCTGGAATTGTCGCCACTGGCGGCATATAGTATTCATGGCAACGAATTTCCTTCGGCAGGAATTGTAACCGGTATTGGTGTGATCCATGGCCGGGAAGCCATGATCATTGCCAACGATGCTACGGTGAAAGGCGGAACTTACGTGGAGGAAACCATCAAAAAGCATGTCAGGGCGCAGGAAATTGCCATGGAAAATCACCTTCCCTGTGTTTATATGGTGGATTCCGGAGGTGTCTTTCTGCCTGAACAGGCTAAAGTCTTTCCGGACAAATACGACTTTGGGAGATTTTTTTTCAACCAGGCCCGCATGTCGGCGCAGGGAATACCTCAGATCGCCATCGTGATGGGTTCCTGTACGGCAGGAGGAGCTTACGTTCCGGCCATGAGCGATGAAACCATTATTGTACGAAACCAGGGTACCATTTTTATTGGTGGACCGCCGCTGGTTAAAGCCGCTACAGGCGAAGAGGTCTCCGCCGAGGAACTTGGCGGGGCAGAGGTTCACACTTCCATCTCAGGGGTTGCCGATCACCTGGCCGAGGACGACAGGCATGCCATCCGGATTTGTCGTAATATTTTCCAGACCCTAAACCTGCCCGAAAAACAGATGCTCGGACTCTCACCCATCGAAGAACCCTTTTACAATCCTGAAGAATTATACGGCATCGCCCCCACTGACCTGCGAAAGTCGGTAGATTCAAAAGAGATTATTGCCCGCATCGTCGACGGAAGCCGGTTTCATGAATTCAAGTCCCGTTATGCCCCTACGCTCACTACGGGATTTGCAAATATAATGGGCTTCCCGGTGGGCATCCTGGCCAATAATGGCGTGTTATTCGGCGAAACGGCCCTCAAAGGCGCTCATTTTATCGAGTTGTGCACATCCCGCAATGTTCCGATCATCTTCCTTCAGAATATAACCGGTTTTATTGTTGGCAAGGAATATGAACGCAGGGGTATCGCCCGCGACGGGGCCAAGCTGGTTCATGCCGTTGCGAATGCTGCTGTCCCCAAATTCACGGTAGTTTTTGGCGGATCCTTCGGAGCGGGAAATTATGCCATGGCCGGCCGGGCATATGAACCCAGGTTGCTTTTCATGTGGCCCAATGCCAAGATCTCGGTGATGGGCGGAGAACAGGCTGCCGGCGTATTGATCACTGTTAAAGAAGATCAGCTCAGGGCAAAAGGGCTGTCACTCGCCGATGCCGACCGTGACGAAATGCGCAGCAGCATCATGAAAAAGTATGCCGAGGAAGGGTCTGCTTATTACAGCACCGCCCGGCTGTGGGATGATGGAATAATCGACCCCGTTGATACGCGTAAAGTACTTGCCATGGGCATTGCCATGTCG
>JBBRRV010000074.1:0-15135 GCA_038246075.1 Bacteroidales bacterium | reverse complement strand
CCGGAATCCCTGCAGCCCTTGCCCCTGTGGGTTATGCTGTGAATAATTTTGGTGTTCCGGGCGCTAAATCCTATCACCTCGTCGCTCCCGGATATGGGAACCCTGCCGGATTGGCTGCTTCGCCAGCTACAGCTAATCCCTATTTTGTCCGTTTTGCCTCGTCGGGAACGACTACCATATTGGCCGATGCGATAGCTGCCAATCCGACATTCTTCTCCTTGTGGATCGGAAATAACGATGTACTGGGCTATTCTACCTCCGGTGGACTCGGAGATGTGATTACATCCCCGGCATTATTTAATGGCGCACTTGGGGCTATTGTCACAAGTATGACTGCCAAAGGCGCAAAGGGTATTGTCGCCAATATACCGGATGTAACGAGTATCCCGTTCTTTACGACCATTCCATACAATGGGTTGGTGCTTACAAGGCAGGGTCAGGTTGACTCACTGAACCAGGCATACCATAACGGTGCAATCGGAATCAGTTTTAAACTGGGGCCAAACGCTTTCGTTATCGAGGACCTTACTTCTCCGGTGAAGATGCGCCAGATCAAATCAACAGAAATGGTTCTGCTAACCTTATCGCAGGATTTGATCCGTTGCACTGGCTATGGCAGCCGTGTGCCGATACCGGGCGTTTATACGCTGGTGGAATCGGAAATCAGTAAAATTCAAACTGCAACCCAGGGTTTCAACCAAACGCTAAAATCCCTCGCAGAAGCACACGAGCTCGCATACATTGATATGAATGCGCTGCTGAAAAATGTTAAAACCGGTATCGTTTACGATGGTATGCGGTTTTCGACGACCTATGTTACCGGCGGCGTGTTCTCCCTGGATGGTATACACCTTACGCCTCGAGGCAATGCTGTTGTAGCGAACTATTTTATTGACGCGATCAATGGCAAGTATGGCGCATCCATACCAAAAGTTACGGTCGGAGATTATCCAGGCATCATATTTCCCTGATATATCTTTTAAATCAGCTATGAAAGGAAGGCGGAATTTTATTCCGCCTTCTTTTGTTTATGAAAGAAGAAACGATTAAATTTATCTTCATAAAAAATAAATAAGATGTTTAAAGTTTTATTACTTATTTTTACCTCTCAACAGGTGTATTTTACATCTTGTTAATCCTTTAAAAGTGTCGTAACCTATAGGTTGCCTTCATATCATTCACTTTTGGATGGTGGATATTGACCTGTAGCAAAGTCACAAAAAATCACAAAAACGTTTTTTGTAAAAAAGTATTTGCCTATTTTTGCGACTGATCAAATAGAATACTGCTGATTTTAAGCTCTTAACATATTCTCCAACCAAACTGTTACTGATGACGTTATCCAATGCTATCCAGAGAACTTCCCTTACGCTATTGCTCATAATTGCCATAGCAGCCCCGTTAAAATCGCGGGCACAACATTTTGAAATTGATACAACCGGCTTCTTTAATGACAACAGTCGGGAATTAATGCGTCCAAGTACTTTTGCATCCTCAGGACCAAAGGCAGATATCGAAACTGATGTTAATGTAAAGTCAGGCCATCGGAAAGTAGCGGAATCAAAAGAAGTCTCAGAGGATCTGACAAAAGAAGCCACTGTAAATAAGTTAGAATCAAAAAAAGTTCCTGCAATATCAATGGCTTCCATCGCATATGGGTCAGCCTGGGATACGCTGAATGTACGTGTAAAACGGACCGATTTCTCAACCAAGAGTGATACTTCATTTATTCGGCTTGCCAATGTAGAAGGCTCTCCATTTGTTTTTCCTTACAAGGGTAAGATACTTTCTCCATTCGGATACCGCGGCAGGCATTTTCATGCAGGTATAGATATTAAACTTAACCATGGCGACACGGTAGTATGTGCATTCGATGGCATCGTGCGTATGGCAAAATCTTATTCAGGTTATGGCAATGCCGTCGTAGTAAGGCACAGTAACGGACTTGAAACACTCTATGGGCATCTCTCCAAGATAAAGGTTCATGTGAACCAGGAAGTTAAGGCCGGTGATCTGATCGGGCTTGGAGGCCGCACCGGACGTGCCACCTGCGATCATCTGCATTTTGAAACCCGTTACCTTGGCGAAGCATTTAACCCGCGTCAGTTCATTGATCTCGACACTTATTGCATCTGCAAAGAAATACTCCCCATTACCAGACGTACTTTTGGCCGTTCAAAAGATTTTTTGCCAACTGCATTTAACAGTGGTTCTGATAATGACCTCCTTCCTGCTGAGGATGCCGTTTCTTCGCATTCCCATTCTAAACATGGCAAGGTAAAAGGCCAAAAATATTGCAAGATCAGGAATGGCGAGACACTCTATTCAATTGCTTTGCGAAACAATACTACGGTTAAGGACTTATGTTCGCTGAACGGCATCAAGAAAAATAAGACCCTGAAAATAGGCACCCGTCTTCGCCTGAAATAGCCCCGGTCTGTTAAATCACCTTTCGTATAGGATAGCCTTATTTTTTTAATGCTACCTGGATTCTCAAATTTTAGGGCGCCTTTAGCAACAATTTGCGGAATCAGTCTATCGTTTGATATCATGCCGGATGTGAATTCCGGCATGATCATATGGACTCTGATCCTAAAAAAAGTTACTTTTACCTGATTAAAACGGGACATGACAGCATTGTACATCATTGTAGGCGTATTGGCAGGAAGTATATTGGCCTGGCTTATTTTGCGTGTGGAATTCCTGCGAAAAACAAATGAGAAAGAAAGCGACATCAGGCTGCTTTCCGATAGGGAAATGCGGCTTGTTCAGCAATGCGCGGACCTTCAGCAGGAAGTTTTGGCAGAACGGTTAAAATCCGATGTGTTGCGGGTTAAACTGGCCGGTTCGGAAACCGAATACAGGAATATCTCAGATAAACTCGGGACACAGAAAACAGAAATTGCAGAAATGCAGCAACAGTCAAAGGCAGAATTCCGGAACCTGGCAAATGATATTCTGAAAGAACATGCCGCTGAGTTTACCCAGCATAATCAAAAGAACATTGGCGAAATTCTTAATCCTCTGAAAGAGAAAATTAAGGAATTTGAAGACAAGGTTCAACACGCTTACGACCAGGAAGGGCGCGATAAGGCTTCACTCAGGACAGAAATCACTCACTTGCTCGAACTTAACCGTAAATTGAGCGAGGACGCCGAAAATCTTACCAAAGCATTGAAGGGTGATGTGAAAAAACAAGGCAATTGGGGCGAAATGATCCTGGAACGTGTATTGGAACGTTCGGGCCTTGTGAAGGGCGAAAATTATCTGAGGGAATACACAGCCATTAACCGGCGCGGTGAAACCATCCGCCCGGATGTAGTCATTAAACTACCTGATCATAAACACATCATTGTTGATGCAAAAGTCTCGCTTGTCGCTTATGAAGCATATGTAAGCCATGATGAGCCCGCAGTAAAGGAAAAATTCCTGCGTCAGCATATTGAAGCGCTGCGCAACCAGATCAGGATCCTGGGGGAAAAGGATTACCAGGGCTCTGCCATGTTTGATACCCCTGATTTCGTCCTGCTGTTCCTGCCCATGGAATCAGCATTCAGTATTGCGCTGCAGAATGATCCGGAACTGTTTGCTTTTGCCTGGGACCGTAAAATTGTCATCGTAAGCCCTACCACTTTGTTGGCTACCTTAATGACGATCTCTGCCATGTGGAAGCAGGAAAAGCAGACCCAAAACGCCCTGGAAATTGCCCGCCAGGGGGGGGCTCTCTACGATAAATTTGTGGCCTTTATTGGCGATCTTGACAAAATGGGTCTGCAAATGAACCAGCTCCAGGGCAGTTATGCGGAGGCGAAAAATAAACTTTCCGGAGGAAGGGGAAACCTTGTGGTGCGGGCTGAATCCCTGCGCAAACTGGGTGCCAAGGTGAGTAAAAAAATGCCCACACAATACCTGGCCGAAGCCATTGAGACTGATGAAGATGTAACCGAAAACCTTTAAAATATGAGAAGCAATCTTCTTCTCGCCTTAGTATTACTGTTCATGGTATGCATTTTTGGTTGCAAACCATCAGGTAGCCTTTCAACTGGCAACATTGCATACTTGTATGCCGAAATTCCCAAAACACCTTTTCTGCAGGTAGTTCCGTTTTCGCAAAATGAAATGACAACGCACATCAATGCGCGCTGGCGTTATAGCGATCTGAAGTACCTTAAGGATGAGAAAAACGCAGGGCGGTTACCACATGCCTCATACAGCCTGCATTTTGAAGTAGTTCCAATCTATCGCCCGACGATGCTACTTGACAGCGGAACATTCTTTTTGGCAGATTCACTGCATGAAGGCAGCATCCAAACATGCGATTTTGAATTTGACGTGAAAGCACCACTGGGTCAGACAAACCTGCTCCACCTTACATTAGCCGACCGAAACAATCACGCTTCATTTGCGGTAACTTTTCATATTAAAAAAGATGAACTGGGCAGCAGCAGTTTTTTCAGGGCCGGTCAGGAAGGATCAGGAATGCGCTATACGCCTGTACTAAATACACGTCAGCCTGTTGTGGTGACATATGCAAATCCCGCAATTAAACGTCTTTATGGCAGCTATTTCCGTGATCACCTTCCCATGCCTGCGCCTCCGTTTATACTGGGTGAGCATCAAAGCTTTAAAGCTGAACCTGACAGCACCTTTCTCATAGCACTTAAAGAAGGTAATTCTGCTCCCCTGGAATTGAATAAGCAGGGCATATTTTTTTTCAGTATCGATACTGCCTTCAAAGAAGGATTTACACTCTTCCGCTATAGCCCTGGGTTTCCGGAGCTTGTCACCCCCCGGCAGATGCTTATGCCCCTGAGATACATCACATCGGGTAAAGAATTTGAAAAGATATCCAAAAGCCCTGATATACGAAATGCTGTTGACAGCTTCTGGGTCGTAACAGCTGGTAATACCGACCGCGCGTTGCGGCTAATTCATGATTATTATTCGCTTGTGCAGCGGGCAAATGAACTTTTCAGCTCCAATGCCGAAGGCTGGCAAACCGACCGTGGAATGATCTACATCATATACGGGGCGCCTACCATTGTGTACCGTCGTAATTTTCAGGAAGAGTGGATTTACGGTGAACAGCGCAATTTACGATCGCTTCATTTTTATTTTATGAAGGCAGTAAACCCATTCTCAACTTCAGACTTCGTACTTTCGCGGGATCCAACGCTGAAACAAACCTGGTATATGGCTGTCGAAAAGTGGAGGAGGTGATTTCGATTCGACAAGGAAACAAGGAGATTATGAATTACATAGATATATAGTGAAGTACATGGAAGTATATTGAAGTACATTGAAGTAAATTGAAGTACATAGAAATACATAGAAATACATAGAAATACATAGAAATACTTAGATATATTTAGAAATATTTGGTCCGCGTATCAAAATTTATGGGTCCTTACTCCTTGGAATTTGGAATTTGGAATTTGGGACTTGGGTCTTGGGTCTTGGCACTTGGGTCTTGGGTCTTGGAAATTGGGGCTTGGAATTTGGGTCTTGGGACTTGGGGCTTGGGTCTTACTGCATGGAACACTGAACTTCTTCAATTTTACAACGCATAAACGATCGACAACTTCATCAACAAAAATAATCAGCAGCACTAAACATAAAATCATTTAATTCTAAGGATCATGGCATTTCAACGAAAAACCGATACGAACCGATACGGACATTCTTCAAACATTATTTACGGGATACATCCGGTAATCGAAGCATTGCGCTCGGGGCGCGAAATTGAAAAAATTCTGCTTCAGCACAACCTCCGGAGCGAAATTGTAAGGGATTTGATGCAGCTCATCACCCAGGCCGAGGTTCCCTTCCAATCAGTGCCGGTTGAGAAACTCAACAGGCTGGGGGAAATGAACCACCAGGGCGTAGTGGCTTTCATGTCGGAAGTGAGTTATATGCCTATCGAAGATGTATTGCCGCAGCTATTCGAATCAGGTAAGGCGCCGCTGCTGTTGATACTCGATCGGATCACTGATGTCCGGAACTTTGGCGCTATTGCCCGCACGGCCGAATGTGCAGGTGTGGATGCCATCATCGTGCCATCACGCGGGAGTGCCCAGCTTAATGCCGATGCCGTAAAAACATCCGCGGGAGCCTTGCTTCGCGTTTCGTTATGTCGCAGTCCGAACCTGAAAGAAACCATTACTTTCCTGAAGCAATCAGGCATCACGATCGTCGCTGCTACCGAGCATGCAACAGAAGCCTACCACAAAATTGATTTCACCGTCCCCATGGCCATTATCATGGGCTCCGAAGAAGATGGCGTATCTGACGAATACCTGAAAATGGCAGATTCCAAGGTTAAGATACCACTGATGGGAGAAATTGCATCACTCAATGTTTCGGTTGCGGCCGGAATCCTGCTATTTGAAACACTCAGGCAGCGTGGATAAAAAGATGATTTTCCCGGCTGTCCTTGTTTCCGTCCTCGCATGAAAGTGCTTCAACGCATTAAACCTGAAATATTCATGCTCGCGGTCATCATCGCTACAGCAGCATTGATGCGTTTTTGGAATTATGCAGGATTTTCTTTTTCCAACGATGAGTTGAGCGCAATTTACCGCTTGCGTTTTCATACCTTTTCCGATCTGGTTGACAAAGGATTTTATGTGGATGGTCATCCGGGCGGTGTCCAGGTATTTTTGTGGATATGGATCAAATTTTTCGGGATATCAGAGGCGAGCCTGCGATTCCCTTTTGTGATGGCAGGCGTTTTATCGGTCCTGTTCGCTTATCTGATAGCCAGGCGTTGGTTCGGGAAAGCAAGCGCATTGCTTTCAGCTGCTGCTATGGCATTCCTTGAGTTTCCAATACTTTACAGCCAGATTGCAAGGCCATATGCTTCAGGAGCCTTCCTGGTACTCCTCATGGTATATGCCTGGACGCTTTTGTTATGCGCCCCGCCGGAGCAGCAAAGAAGGAAAATTGGGTATGCCGCAATGTATGCCCTGGCAACAGCTGCCTGCATGTATGATCACTACTTCAGTTTCCTGATGGCTGTGATTGTCGGTGCCACCGGGCTGTTTATCATCCGGCGCAGGGATGTTCTTTATTATCTTGGTGCCGGAACTGCTGCGCTGATCCTGTTTTTTCCGCATGTATATATAACGCTTAACCACCTCAGTATCGGAGGCGTCGGTTCGTGGTTGGGAAAGCCTGATGCGGTATGGCTATTCAGGCATATCTTTTTCATCCTTAATGATTCCTGGATCGTCCTGCTGGCAAGTGCGCTTGTCTCATCATACTTTATTGTGAAGTCTTACAGGCAGATCAGCATGAACAGGTTTGTCGTTATCTCGCTGGTTTGGTTCCTGCTGCCGTTTTTGATCGGATTCTTTTATTCCCGGCTTGTAAATCCGGTGCTCCAGGATGCAGTGCTTATATTTTCCTTTCCTTTTCTGCTTTTCGCATTATTTGCCCGGGCAGGCGATGATATCCGCAAACCTTTTCCCATCATACTCTCAGCTTTCCTGTTAATTGGAATCTTCAGCACTGTGGTAGAGAAAAAGTATTATCAATCCCGGCATTTTGGTGCCTTTAAGGAGGTGGCTCATGCCCTGGCCGGCTGGCAGCAGAAATATGGCGCCGACAGCCTCGCCGTGGCTGTGTGTGTCAATCATCCTTTTTACCTGGATTATTACTTGCAGCATGATCATTCCCGGATCAACTATTTACTTACTGCCTGCGACGGCAGGGATGGCCTTCTTGCCGTGAACAAAGCTGTGCAGGCATCAGCCAAACCTTATTTTGCCTACGCCAGGGTTAAACCGGCCTCGCCCATCATAACCGATATCATAAGGGCGGTCTTTCCCTATGTTTTGAGCGCTACCGACTACCAGGGCTTCTCGGATGTCACACTGTTCAGCAGGGTAAAACCTCCGGTTTTGGGAGAAGTGCAGCCTTTCAGGGTTGATCTTAACAACTATGCAAAAACGACACTTGCTGCGGAATTTGCATCACGTTGCGACAGCTTAGTTTTCTGCTCAGCTCCGGCTTCCTTCAGATTTGATTCACTCACAGCCTATGGTCCTGCATATGTCATGAAAATTTCAGGATCGGATCTGTCAGCTGTAAGCGCCAGCGTTCGTGCATTTGGCGGCGATGGCATGACCGGAGCCCAACTGGTGATGTCTGCTGAAAAGGCAGCAGGAGGGACCATCCAGTGGGAATCCTCTGAATTTGAATTATTTTCCGGGCCTGCCGGATGGTACAACGTTTTGCACACGTTTAAAATACCCGCTGATCTGCCAAAAGATGTTATCCTGAAGATTTATGTGTGGAATCCTGGCGGAAAATCATTTCATATCGATGATCTAAGGGTTGAATGGTATCATTAATCAAATTGGATGTTGGATTACGAAATCAGGAAATTTCGTTTTGCCTTCGCTCAGGCTCGCTATTACCGTTGGATGCAGGAAACAATATCTTTATACATACACGAATTCTTTCGTGGTGCAGGCAAAATTCCGGATAATTTTTAACTTTGCCTTACACCTGCCATTGCAGGCTTAGCCACGTATTACCGCTGTTACAATGGAATTTGTTAATCCTGCTTTCTTATTTGGCTTACTGGCTATCGGCGTACCTGTTGTCATTCACCTGTTTAATTTCAGGAGATACAAACGCGTGTATTTTACCAATGTAAGCTTCCTGAAAGCGCTCAGGGAACAGACAAGGAAACAATCACAGCTGCGCCATCTGCTGATCCTGTTATTGCGCATATTGGCCATCGCCTGCCTGGCCATCGCCTTTTCGCAACCTTATATTCCTTTCCCCGGAAATCGGCAGAAAACGGATGCACAAAATGCCGTCAGCATTTACATTGATAATTCATTCAGTATGGAGGCTCTGGGCTCCAGGGGGCCCTTGCTGGAGGATGCTAAGTTGAAAGCCCGTGAAATAGCCGCTGCTTACAAGGCATCAGATGTTTTCCAGCTTCTCACCAACGATTTCGAGGACAAACACCAGCGGCTGGTCTCCCGTGATGAATTTGACCGCATGTTAGCTGACGTTGCCGTCTCACCTGTAACGCGCAGGCTGAGTGAAGTGATCTCGCGCCAGAAGGACCTGCTGACTTCGGGTACATCAAAAGCGAAATCAGCATTTGTGGTTTCCGATTTTCAACAAAATTTCAGCAACATCGCTTCAATTTCTGATGATTCCGCCATGTCGGTCTACTTGCTGCCATTGGCCGAAGCCCAGGTAAACAACCTCTACATCGATTCCTGCTGGTTTGATTCGCCGGTTCAACAGGCTGGTTTTTCAGCCCGCCTGCATGTGAAACTGAGCAACAGTTCTCATTCCGATTTCGAAAAACTGCCGGTAAGGGTAACCATAAATAAGAAACAGAAGGCTGTTGCAAGTGTTGACATTCCGGCCGGGAATTCTGCGGAAATCGTGATGCCTTTCATCAACTATGAGAATGGTATCTGCCAGGGCGTGGCAGAGATAAGTGATTACCCGGTGACCTATGATGACAAATTTTATTTTTCCTACAATGTAACGGGGGCGATGGCTGTCCTGGCTGTTAACGGGGAAGACGGGCCCGGAAATACTTTCCTGAACGCACTTTTTGCAGGCGACTCTTCGGTGGTTTATGCGCATATGCAGGAGAAAAAACTTGATTATTCCGCTTTCGGGAAGTATAATCTCATCATTCTCAACAGCATCAAGGCTATTTCCAGCGGTCTGGCGCAGGAATTGAAACGATTCATGGAAAATGGCGGAGGCGTCAGCCTGATACCAGCAAAGGATGCAGATCTTGCATCGTATAACGCGTTTCTGCGCGAACTCAACGCAGGAATGCTGAGTGGCCCGGATACTGCGAAAACGGTGGTTTCAAAAATCAATCTGAACCACCCGCTATTCCGGGATGTGTTTGATGCTGCGGCAGGCGGCGGGAAATTACCGGTAAATGTTGAATTGCCAGCAGTTTTTTTGCATTACCGCATTGCCAGGAATTCGCATGCTGCAGACGAATCGCTGATGAGCCTGAGAACCGGCGACGATTTTCTGACAGCCCAATCTGTGGGTGAAGGCATGTTATACCTTTTAGCTTCGCCGCTTGATGTGCATTACAGTAATTTCCCGAAACAAGCCTTGTTTGTGCCTGTATTTTATAATATGGCGCTGCTGAGCCGCCCTGCTGCAAAGTTGTCATATACCATTGGGAGGGATGAACTTATCCGTGCCGCTGGCAAACAGCTTAAAGACGACCAGGTATATACCATTCGTAACAATAGTGATAACTTTGAATTTATTCCGGGCAAAGTAGAAGTGAATTCAGTTAATTTTGTGCAGGTTTACGGGCAAATAAAAGAGGCGGGCAATTATGTGATGCTTGCCGGTGGCCAGCGTATTATGGGGATTTCCTTCAATTACAACAGAAGCGAATCACAGTTGAAGTTCTTTTCGGCCGATGAACTCATCAGCCTGCTGAAAAAAAAGGAAATCAGCCATATCAGGGTGCTTGCCCAAAGCCAGAAAGCAGTTGGACAGGCCATCAGCGAACTCAATAAGGGTAAACAACTGTGGAAATATTTTGTGCTGGCAGCCTTGCTGTTTTTACTGGGAGAAGTGCTGTTACTCAGGATATGGAAACACTGAACAACGGATAATTTACTTATAATAAAAAGATAACGATAGACAGATTTATTCATGGACGAAAATGAAATTCCGGAAAACGAAGCAGCTGATCAGCCTATCATGCCCGAACTTGAGGGAGGGGAGCTTCAGCAGACGCTGCACTTATCGGGAATGTACCAAAACTGGTTTCTTGACTACGCTTCCTATGTAATTCTCGAGCGGGCCGTACCTGATATCATGGATGGGCTAAAACCCGTGCAGCGGCGTATTCTGCATTCAATGTACGAGCTCGACGACGGCCGGTTCAACAAGGTAGCCAACATCGTAGGGCATACGATGAAATACCATCCGCATGGCGACGCTTCTATTGGTGATGCGCTCGTTCAGCTTGGCCAGAAAGAACTGCTGATTGATATGCAGGGAAACTGGGGGAATATTCATACCGGCGACAGCGCTGCTGCTTCACGTTATATAGAGGCCCGGCTTTCAAAATTCGCGATTGAAGTGATGTTTAATCCCAAGACCACAAGATGGAAAGCATCCTACGATGGCAGGAACAAGGAGCCAATGGCACTTCCGGTAAAATTTCCGCTGTTGCTGGCCCAGGGTGTGGAAGGCATAGCCGTAGGTCTTGCTTCCAAAATATTACCGCACAACTTTAATGAGCTCATTGATGCATCGATAAAGATCCTGCGGAATGAGGATTTCGATCTTTTACCCGATTTTATCACTGCCGGATTGGCCGACTGCTCCAGGTACAATGATGGCATGAGAGGGGGAAAGGTCAGGGTGCGCGCCCGCATCAACCAGATGGATAAGAAAACCCTTGTGATCACTGAAATCCCTTTCGGATGCACCACAGGCGGATTGATCGATACCATTATTGCCGCCAATGAAAAAGGAAAGATAAAGATCCGCAAGATCGACGACAATACCGCCCGTAACGTGGAAATACTAATCCACCTCATGCCGGGCGTTTCGCCTGATACAACAATCGATGCCCTTTTCGCCTTCACCGATTGCGAGATCTCCGTTTCCCCCAACAGCTGCGTTATCGACAACGGAAGACCACGCTTTGTGGGCATGAAGGAAATGCTGCGGATTTCCACTAAAAATACTGTCGAACTGCTGAAAAGAGAACTCGAGATCAGGTTGAATGAGCTCATGGAGAATCTGCTCTTTTCCTCACTCGAAAAAATATTTATTGAAAAACGGATCTACCGTGATATTGAAGAATGCAAGACCTGGGAAGCAGTAATTGAAGCTATCGACGCGGGATTGACGCCTTATAAACCTCAGTTTTACAGGACTATAATTACCGAAGATATTCTACGGCTTACCGAGATCAGGATCAAACGTATCTCAAAATTCAACTCTTTTAAGGCTGATGAGCTGATGCGCTCGCTGGAAGTTGAAATTGAAGAAGTGAAAAACCACCTGGCTAACCTGATTGATTTTGCCATCTATTACTTCCAGAATATCCGTAAGAAATACGGCAAGGACCGCGACCGGAAAACCGAGATCAGGAACTTTGACAATATAGAAGCCACAATGGTAGCTGCTGCCACGCTTAAGCTTTATGTGAACCGTGCTGAAGGCTTTGCCGGCACCTCACTCAAAAAAGATGAATTCGTAGGCGATTGCTCCGATATCGACGATATTATCGTGTTCCGCGACGACGGTACTTTTATCGTGACCCGCGTGGTGGATAAGGTATTTATAGGCGAGAACGTACAACATATCGACATCTTCAAGAAGAACGATGAACGTACCATCTACAACATGGCATACCAGGACGGGCGTTCAGGCGCCGCTTACATAAAGCGTTTTGCTGTAATGGGCATTACGCGCGACAAGGAATACTCACTCACCAGAGGGAAGCCGGGGTCGAAAGTGCTTTACTTCACGGCAAATCCCAATGGTGAATCAGAAGTTGTAAAGGTATTTCTCAAGCCAAAGCCTAAACTTAAAAAACTGGTATTCGATTTTGATTTCGGTGAACTGGCCATCAAAGGAAGGAGCTCACAAGGGAATATTCTGTCTAAATATCCTGTGCGGAAGATCATCCAGGAAGAGAAGGGGCTGTCAACACTTGCCGCCAGAAGCATCTGGTACGACGATACCGTAAAAAAACTGAATGCCGACCAGCGGGGCAAACTGCTTGGCGAATTTAAAGAGGACGACAAGATATTTACGGTTATGCGCTCGGGGCATTACAGGATCATGAATTTCGACCTCTCAAACCATTTTGAGGAGGATATGCTGCTGATTGAAAAATTCAAACCCAACAAGCCATTGTCAGCCGTTTATTATAATGGTGAAAAAAGCACCTATTTCCTCAAGCGCTTCCTGGTAGAATTAACGGATAAGAAAACAGATTTTATTGGTGAAGAAAAAGGATCCATGCTGGTGGCAGTTTCCGCCGACTGGCTGCCGGTGTTGCTCATCCGGTTTGATGAGAAGCTCAATAAAAAGCCTGTGGATGATGAACAAGTGAATGTATCAGCATTTGTCGACCTCATGGGTTTCAAGGCAAAAGGCAAGCGCCTGAGCAATTGGGCGATCAAGCGCGTGGAACTGCTGGAACCATTGCCTTTTGAAGAGCCTGAAGTTGAAATACTACCTGAAGAATCTGAAGCTGAAGACAAGCTTCAGGAAGACCTCCGGGAGGAGCTTCAGGAAGACTTACGTGATGAACTTCAGAAAGAACTCCTGGATGAACCCCAGGAAGAACCTGAGGAAGATGAAACCTTAAACCTGCCCCTGACCGGAGAGACCGATCATTCACCAAGAACGGAAAAGCACCCCGGCGATGATCCTGATACGCAGCAAATGACGCTCGAATTTTAGATCACCGATTTGCTATATATTGTGACTTTTAATACAATTGGAAAATTTAAACCAGAGCAACCTTATTAGTAACCAAGGAAAGAAATGCTTTCCGTTTCGGAACTACTAAAATTGCTTCATACTTATTAAACTATGAATGATCATAAAGTTCTTGAAATAACTCCTGACGTAAAATGGATCGGTGTGCTTGATCCCGACCTGATCACATTTGACGTTGTGATGCAGACTCAATATGGAACTACCTATAACTCCTATTTTGTGGATGCCACAAAGAAAACAATTATAGAAACTGCCAAAGATAAATACTGGGAAACATACCTGGATAAGATTCGCCAGGTTACCGATCCTTCCGAAATAGCATACATCGTTCTGGATCACACGGAACCTGATCATACCGGCTGCCTTGGGAAATTACTGGCCATAGCCCCAAATGCTACTGTAATTGGCAGCGGAAATGCCATCAGGTATCTTGCTGATATGCTTGGGACCAGGTTTCGCCACCGCGTAGTGAAGGATGGCGATATTGTGGACCTTGGGAATAAGAAACTAAGGATCATAGGGGCGCCGAATCTTCACTGGCCCGATTCTATATATTCCTACCTGGAAGAGGATAAAATATTGTTTACCTGTGATTCTTTTGGCGCCCATTATTGCTCCGAAGAGATGTTTGATGATCAGGCAGGAAACTGGGACGAGGCATTTCGCTATTATTTTGATGTTATCATGAAGCCGTTCAGCAAATTCATGCTGAAAGCCATTGAAAAGATAAGACCACTTGACATTGCTGCTGTTTGCCCGGGGCATGGCCCGATTTTGCGCACAAATTGGAAGAAATATGTAGATCTCTCCGAAAAATATGCACGGGCTGCTGTATTGTTACCTGGTAAACAGCGTGTTTTTATTCCCTATGTATCGGCATATCAGAATACAGGAGCCTTAGCAGCCAGCATTGCAGAAGGCATATCTCAGGCCGGTGACATTGAAGTGCAGGTAATGGACATTGAACATGTGAGCCTGGAAGTTCTGGAGGATCAGGTTGCCGGCAGCACAGGTGTCATTATTGGGTGCCCTACCATTAACCAGAATATCCTGCTTCCTGTTTACCAGTTATTTGCGGTTATCAATCCGATGCGCGACCATGGTAAATTGGGTGGCGCGTTTGGATCCTATGGCTGGAGCGGAGAGGCCCGAAAACTGATTGAAAGCAATCTCTCAAATCTCAAAATCAAATTCTTTGGCGAAGGCGTTTTTATTAAATTTACACCTCATTCCGAAGAATTAAAAAAGGGTTACGAATATGGCAAGGCTTTTGCATTACAATTGCTTGCAGGGGATGAACCTGCAAAATTGTAACTTTGATGATATACCATTATCTTCGCATGCCTGATCATTGATATACACTTCGTATTTGTCGTTTTTTCATGGTGCCTGCATGCTGATAAACCGATGATCCGAAACCATTTCAACACTAATTGAAAGGATGAAAGTATATGAAAGTTGTCCCACTTGCCGTTAATACGCTTTAATACGATGTTCAAATATCTGAAAAATAAGTTTCCGCTTCCTGCATTCCTGCTCATACCTTGTCTAATACTGCTGGTTTCGTGCGGTCCGGAGCGTATGATTGGAAGTTATTATGTAAAGACTAGCCCCAAAGGGTCAATTTTACTGATACGTCCCGGG
>JBBRRV010000073.1:0-15166 GCA_038246075.1 Bacteroidales bacterium | reverse complement strand
TGCGCAATGGTATAGGCATCCGCTTCACGTATCTTGTCGATCGCCAGAATTTTCATAAATACTGTTTTGAAATCAGAATAAAAGTAGCATAATTTGCGCAAAATAAAAAAACCCGCCGGGATGTGCGGGTCTTTTTGAAGAGATTATTAAAGGAGGGATTGGAAAGGAAGGAATTTTAAGGACGACGGGGGCAAGACCCGCTGGATAATCCTTAACCGTTTGTTAAATCCAGAAACAAACATATAACAAAAAAAATCAATTAAACCGCAAAATGAATAAGCGTGCCAGTTTATCGGATAAGCGTGCCAGTCTATCGAATATTCGTCGACTTTTTGGCTGGAAGTGCAATCTGTTTTTTATGTTTTGAAGCCTTTATTCAGGTCCCTGACATCGAATTTCGTCGTATTTTTGCGCTTTGGCCATCTTCCCTGAAAATAAATGAACACATCCCTGGATACCATTCTGCTGAAAAACGAGTTTTCACATGCTGATCTCGTCGCTTTGCTCTGTTTGGAAGGAGAAGCTAAGGTAAAACTATTCGGGCATGCTGCCGAAATCAAAAAACAATATGTCGGGAACAAGGTATATTTCCGCGGTCTGGTAGAGCTTTCCAATATCTGTTCTAAGAATTGCCTTTACTGTGGCATACGTTCCGGCAATAAAAAGCCTCAGCGATACATGGTCACGGAGGACGAAGTACTTGAAGCAGCCCGTTTTGCGCTGGATAACGGCTATGGCTCCATGGTTCTGCAATCGGGCGAACGTTGCGACGACCGCTTTATCGCTACGGTATCCGGGTTGCTGCAAAAAATCAAATTGCTCTCGGAAGACAAACTTGGTATTACGCTTTCTATGGGCGAACAAAGTGAAAGCACTTACCGTGAGTGGTTTGCAAACGGAGCCCATCGCTATTTGTTACGCATCGAAACATCTGACAGGGATCTTTATTACCGCATTCACCCGAAGGACAGCACACATGACTTCGACAACCGCATCAATTCATTGAAGCTTTTGCGCAGGATCGGCTATAATGTCGGGTCAGGCGTAATGATCGGCCTTCCCTTCCAGACACTTGAACATTTAGCCGGTGACCTGCTCTTTCTGAAAGCGTTGGATGTAGATATGGTAGGCATGGGTCCATACATCGAACATGAGGACACGCCCCTCTTTGCCTTTAGAGAACAGTTGTGGCCAAGAAAGAAACGTTTTGATGTATCCCTCAAAATGGTGGCCTTATTGCGCATCATGATGAAAGATATCAATATAGCCGCTACCACGGCCATGCAGGCCATTGATAAGCAAGGCCGCGAAAAGGCTCTGAAAGTCGGGGCCAATATTATCATGCCCAACCTGACACCTGTAAAATACCGCGAAGATTATTTATTGTACGAAGACAAACCCTGCCTTGATGAAGATGCAGACGAATGCCGTAATTGCCTGGAAGCCAGGATACACATGGCAGGAGACAAAATCGGATTCGGCGAATGGGGCGACTCTCAACATTTTGCTAAACGCAACCCTTCCCCGTCCGGGGATTGATCACCTCACTAAAATATGCTTGTATGTCCCGCCGAGAAAGAAAACCTCTTCCGCTGCTTGAAAATTTAACCATTATTGATGCCGGCGCAGAAGGTAAAGCCATTGCCCGCACCGACGATCGCGTCGTATTCATTCCTTTTGTCGTTCCAGGCGATATTGTCGATGTGCAGGTTATTGCCAAAAAGAAATCCTTCTATGAAGGCAGGGCAGTGAAAATCCATACCTTTTCAGATAAGCGTACCGAACCTTTCTGCAGCCATTTCGGTATCTGTGGCGGTTGCCGCTGGCAGAATATGAAGTATGAAGAACAACTCTACTATAAACAAAAGCAGGTAGAAGATAATTTCCGCAGGATCGGCAAATTCGATTTCCCCGAACTTCTGCCCATCATTGCCTCGGAGAACATCCGTTATTACAGGAACAAGCTGGAGTATACCTTTTCTGAACGGCGCTGGCTCGTGTCCGGGGACGAACCTATGCTGCCGGGCGACAAAGGCATGCTGAGCCTGGGATTTCATGTACCACTCATTTTCGATAAGATACTCGATATCAGTCACTGCTACCTGCAGCCGGCACCATCTGATGAAATAAGGCTTGCGGCAAAAAAATACGCCCTCGAAAATGACCTCACCTTTTACAATGCACGCACCTGGACCGGTTTACTGCGCAATATGATCATACGTAACACTGTGGCAGGACAGGTGATGCTGATCATGGTCTTTGGCTACGATGATGCTGATGAAATCCGGAGGATGATGACCTTCCTGGGTGAAGAATTCCCGCAGATCACTTCACTGATGTACACCATCAACGCAAAGAAAAATGATACGATCTCCGACCTGGAAATCAGGTTATTCAAAGGTGATCCTTTCATCACCGAAAATATGCCCTCAGCTACCCCTGGAGGTAAAATGCTGACTTTTAAGATCGGACCACTTTCGTTTTACCAGACGAATCCAATACAGGCATACCAACTTTACAAAACGGTATTTGATTTAGCTGCTTTCAAGGGCGATGAAATTGTTTATGACCTATACACCGGCACAGGGACCATCGCCAACTTTGTGGCCGGCGCGGTTAAAAAAGTGGTCGGCATCGAATATGTTGATGCATCCATTGTGGATGCACATGAAAATTCCCTGTTCAACAAAATTGATAATACGCGTTATTATGCCGGAGACATGGTGAAGGTTCTAAATGCCGATTTTGTGCGGGAAAACGGCAAACCGCAGGTGATCATAACGGATCCGCCCCGGGCCGGAATGCATGATAAAGTGATCAAACAGATGATGGAGATCGGGGCTGAGAAAATTGTATATGTAAGCTGTAATCCGGCCACACAAGCCCGGGATATTTCACTCATGGATGAATACTACCGCGTTGTTGCAGTTCAACCGGTTGACATGTTCCCGCATACGCACCATGTGGAGAATGTTGCCTTGCTTGTTAAACGCGAGGCTGCTGAAGAACCTGCAATATCTTAGCTGCCGTTTCTTCTGAATTGATGCTGATACCATCCACCACCATTTGCGCCTTCAGATAAAACGATTCCCTTTGCGGCAGGTGATTACTTATTTTCTCTAAAAGATCACTTCCCGGAAGACCTTTCAGCAAAGGCCTTTCCTGACGGGAATTTGCCAGTCTGTTAACCAGGGCAGCCGGGGTAAGACGCAGATAAACGGTAAGCCCGTTTTTATTCATTAAATCCATGTTGTCGGAAAAGCATGGTGTGCCGCCGCCACAGGAAATTACAGTATCGGGACGGTCAAGGTTTTTGAGCAATAATTCGCGTTCAATCTTCCGAAACATCTCTTCGCCATATTTCATGAAAAAATTGGTTATGCTGATCCTGTATAATTCTTCAAAAACCTTATCCAGGTCAATAAATTCAAAATTCAACTGCTTGGCAAGCCGTTTGCCAAAAGTGGTTTTCCCACTCCCCATGTAACCCAGAATAAATATCATAGTATGTCAAATTTACTTAAAAAAATCTGAGTGCAGATGGAAAAACTCCTTTTCACCTTTTCACTTTTTCACTATTTCACTAATGCCTGCTGCCCACTGCCTACTGCCTACTGCCTACTGCCTGCTGCCTACTGCCTATAAAAAAACCGTATCTTCGTACAGAAGCCAAACCGATTGATGATGTCCATGAACGAAATCCTGCAGAAATATTGGGAATATACCTCCTTTCGTCCTTTGCAGGAGGATATTATCCACTCGGTAATGAAAGGCCGTGACACACTGGCTTTGCTGCCGACAGGAGGTGGTAAATCAATCTGCTTCCAGGTACCTGCCCTGGCCCTGGATGGTTTATGCCTTGTGATAACCCCGCTTATTGCATTGATGAAAGACCAGGTTGAAGGACTTCAGAAGAAAGGCATCAAAGCTTCTGCTATTTATTCAGGAATGAACACCCACGAAATTGATGTTACCATAAGTAATTGCATCAACGGTGGCACCAAATTCCTTTACCTTTCGCCCGAAAGGCTGGAATCGGAGAAATTCATGGGTAATATCCGGTTTCTTAAAGTGAATCTTATCGCTGTTGATGAAGCGCATTGCATATCGCAATGGGGATACGATTTTCGTCCTCCTTACCTGAGAGTGGCTGACGTCAGGCAACATCTGCCCGGCGTGCCGGTGCTGGCACTTACCGCCACAGCCATCCCGCGGGTTGTGGAAGATATCCAGCAAAAGCTGCTCTTCGCCACTCCAAATGTATTCAGCACCAGTTTTGAACGCAACAACCTGGCCTATCTGGTTTACCCTGAGGAAGACAAACACAACAGGCTCCTGCGTATCGCCGAAAGGGTTCCGGGAAGCGGCATCATTTATGTGCGAAGCCGCCGAAAGACCAAAGAAACGGCTGAATTTCTGCAGAAAAACCGGGTATCGGCCGATTATTATCATGCAGGCCTTGATCCGAAATTACGCAGCAGGAAACAGGAAGCATGGAAATCAGGCAAATGCAGAATTATAGTGGCAACCAATGCCTTTGGAATGGGAATTGACAAACCTGATGTCCGTTTTGTAGTTCACCTCGACCTGCCCGACAGCATAGAAGCCTATTTCCAGGAAGCCGGGCGTGCCGGTCGCGACGGCAAAAAAGCCTATGCGGTGATGCTCTCCGAAAAAGCCGACGAGATTGATGCACGCCGGAATGTAGAATTGGCCTTTCCTGAAATTGATTTTATCCGGAGTCTTTACCTGGCTTTAGGGAATTACTTCAACCTGGCAACAGGCAGTGGCAGAGACCAAAGTTTCGATTTCGATCTGAATGATTTCTGCATCAGATATAAAATGAAAGCCATCAGTGTTTTTAATGCACTCAAAGTGCTTGAACGTGAAGGATATATTGCCCTCAACGATGCGATAGATAATCCTCCGAAACTGCATATTCTGGCAGGACAGGACGAACTTTACCGCTACCAGGTGGAACATGCCGAAGGTGATATCCTGCTTAAAGCAATACTTCGTTCCTACGGAGGGATTTTTAATGATTTTGTGCCGGTGAGTGAAACTGAAATTGCACGACGCTCAGGCCAGGACCTGTTACAGGTACAAAAACTCCTGGCCAGAATGGACCAGGAGGGTCTGCTCACCTATATACCGCAGAAGACATTGCCTCAGATCATCTACCTGCGTGAGCGGCTCCCTGATGCAAACCTTCATTTTACAGCGGAGAACTATTTCGACCGGAAAACTGATGCAGAGACACGCTTAAATGCCATCATAACATATGTAAAAGGAAAAACAGTTTGTCGCAGCCAGTCGCTGCTGAGTTACTTCGGCGACGAAAGCCCGTCGAGGTGCGGAATATGTGACGTCTGCCTTCAGCGCAATAAAATCGGGCTGAATGATATCGAATTTTCGCACCTTAAAGAAATGATTCAAGCTGCTGTTTCAGTCAATCCGGCATCATTGGAACAAATTGTCATCGCTTGCCCGGAGATGCCGGAGGATAAAGTACTTGCTGTTGTCAGGCTGCTCTCCGACGGCGAGGAATTAATCGCGGATGATGCGGGCTTTTATTCATTTGTCAAATAAACCACTACCATTCAATGTTATTGGACAGATCCTTTTATCTCAGGGAAGACGTTGTTGCCATCGCAAGGGAACTTATCGGCAAATATATTGTCACCCTGTTTGATGGCGAGCTCACCTCTGGCATGGTGACAGAAACAGAGGCCTATGCCGGCACTACAGACAGGGCATCACATGCCTTTGGAGGCAGAAATACAGCACGCACGGAGGTGATGTACCGGCAGGGAGGCACAGCCTATGTTTACCTCTGCTATGGCATTCATTCTCTTTTTAATATCGTTACAAATTGCGGGGGCATACCGCATGCAGTTCTCATCAGAGCGATCCGGCCAACAGAAGGCCTTGACGTGATGGAACGCCGCATGGGAAGAAAAGCCGGTAAGAGATCATTTTCCACCGGCCCCGGTAACGTAGCCAAAGCGCTGGGCATTCATTACAGTGTGTCGGGTGTCGATTTATGTGCCAGCCCGACAGGTCATAAAGAAAACTGCATTTGGATGGAGGACAGGGGGTTTGTGCCCGCGCAGGATGAAATTCTTATCGGGCCTAGGGTTGGTGTTGCCTATGCCGGAGCGGATGCGCTCCTGCCCTATCGTTTCTCATTAAAATAGGCAAAAAAAAAGCCCCGTTTAAACGAAGCTTTTTCTATTGCTATCAAAAGAAATTTATTTAACTGTCTTTGTCAGTTCTGAACCTGCTTTGAATTTTACAACTTTCTTGGCAGCAATCTTGATTTCTTTACCAGTTTGTGGATTCCGTCCTTTTCTGGCAGCGCGTTTAGCAACTGAGAAAGATCCAAATCCTACCAATGCAACTCTTTCGCCTTTTTTAAGAGCTTTGTGAGTAGCACCTACAAACGCATCCAATGCCCTTTTTGCATCAGCTTTTGTCATCCCGGCTTCAGTAGCCATTGATTCAATTAATTCAGCTTTGTTCATTTCTTTGGGTTTTTAAGTTAGTAATTTAATTGGATTGTACAAGCAAAGATAAGCTATTCATAGGAAAAAGCAAGTTAAATCTTCTGTAACCCCTGAAAATGTTAATAAACCAGCCATTTTGTTGATAAGTAGGCCGAATTTCACCCGTTTTTATGGCTATTTTGATCCTGTAACTCAGACGCAGTGCATATTCTCCACTGACTATCCAACTGAAATCCGCGCATAAATTCACTTATACGCAGTCGTTTTTTTCCTTCCAACTGCAACTCATCGGCGACAATAAAACCATCTTTGGCAGCTATTTTGAGAAACGATTTGCTGTCAGAAAGTACATTGCCAGAAAGGGCTGGATGACCTTCTTCGATGTGTGCTGCGAATAGTTTGAGTTGAAGGATACGGCCTGTTGGCGATCTAAGATACGTGAATGCCCCCGGAAACGGGCTTAAGCCACGAATCTGGTTGTATATATTCATTACAGGTTGCTCCCAATTGATCAGGCAATCCTCCTTGAATATTTTTGGAGCTGTTTTAAGCGCCTCAGCCGGGGCTATAATTTCCTCCTGTGCCAGGAGTGTGAAATCCGAAGCGGCGACAGCCTGCGCTGTCCTAACCACCAAAGCGGCACCTTCATTCATCAGGCGATCATGCAGATCACCGGCTGTATCTTCAAACAGGATCGGCACTGCTTCCTGAAAAATTATATTCCCTGTATCAATGACATCTGCAATAAAAAATGTTGTGATGCCGGTTTGGGTCTCTCCGTTCATGATAGCCCTATTGATGGGAGCAGCGCCTCTGTATTGCGGCAAAAGAGAAGCATGAAGATTAAAGGTGCCGAACTCAGGCATCTGCCAAACCACTCCTGGTAATTTACGAAATGCAACAACGATAAAGAGATTGGCATTGAATGAACGCAGATGTCCGAGGAAGGCCTCATCCTTCAGATCTGAAGGCTGAAGCAGTGGAATCTCTTTTGACTGGGCAAAACGTGCCAATGCCGGTTGCTGCATCTTCATTCCTCTGCCGGCAGGCTTATCTGGAGCTGATACAACAGCTGCTACTTCAAATCCATGCGCAAGCAATGCATCAAGCGGTGCGATGGCAAATTCGGGTGTGCCCATGTAAACGATACGAAGTTTCCGCAATGCTCTGTTTTTTTATAAAACAAAAATACCTGAATTTTCATTCAGGTACCTTGTAAATATATGAAATATTTTGTGTCTTATTTTCCGGTTTTGCCAAGTGTATTAGCCCTGGCAATGTATTTTTCGATATCACGGCTTTCCATACTCTTGGGGTATTCCTTCTGAATCCTCACGTATGCTTCAACAGCTTTATCATATTTAGCTGCAGTTTCACTGGCCCAACCTGCTTTGAGCAGAAACTGAGGTGAGGTCAGATCATTTTTTTGCTGATCGGCAGCCTTCAGGTAATATTCAATCGCCTTCTCAGTATTGTTCTGCTCCATATAGGCATCGCCGATTGCTCCGGTTGCCATAGGGCCAACAAATTCATCCTTGCTCTTGAATTTCTTCAGCTGTTCAATGGCATTATTAAAATCGCCTTTTTTGAGATATATCATTCCGGCATAATAATGCGAGAGATTGGCTGCATTGGTCATGCTGTAATCGTCGATAATATTCAGAAATCCAAGGTAATTGCCATCGCCGTTAAGGGCCAGTTTGAGCGAATCCTGCTCAAAATACTTCTGTGCCATGAACATCTGCGACTGAGCTTCCTTTTCGCGGGGAGCCAGATAGAATTTTTGAAAACCAAAATAACCAAGCACAATAACAATTAAGGCACCGATAATAATCGTAAGCAGCAATTGATTTTTTTCAATAAATTGTTCTGATTTGCCGAGTACGTCTTCAACAGCCTGAATTTTTTCCTCTGTAGCGTCTACCTTTTTAGCCATATTGTTTTAATTTTGAGGTGCAAAAGTATCGCTTTTTTTCAAACTTTCAATAACTGCGTTCATCTGTTTATAATTTGTTTTTCATTTGACAGCCGGAACTCCCTAAGATGATCTCCTTTTTGTGCGCAAAAATTCTCGTCATGGCTCATTTTATCATTTTGCGTTCCCACACAATGGCTGTATTTTTACCTTTTATCACAATCATCTTCTCAGGATATGCTATTGTCGCCGGATCCTGATACAATGAAATAAGTCCGTATAATTTCAGTACTATTACGCATGATTTAGATGACCAGTTTCCCACTCCTCAGGTTAATCATTTCCGAAGGGGCATGGAGCAGCATTTTACGACTATGAATAATCCCCAAAACAATCCTGAAAAGGAACCACACAAACGTCATTTGACCAGGCATGATGAACAGAAAAGTCTGTTATTACCGCCTGTTTCCGCATATCCGGCTGAACTTCAAAGCCAATTGGTGGATTATTTATCCACATTTATGACAAGCCGCCGCAACGAATTATTTCACCAGATTGCAAGCCAGCGTACGCGCTATATTACAGTCGTGCTGGAAGACATTTTTCAGTCACACAATGCCAGTGCAGTTTTGCGGAGTTGTGAGTGTTTTGGCATTCAGGATGTTCACCTGATAGAAAACAAATATCAGTACCAGCTTAACCGCGACGTATCCCTGGGATCCTGGAAATGGCTTTCACTAAACCACCATGCCGATACTGCTGACAACACCACCGCCTGCCTCAGCAAGCTTAAGGCAGAGGGGTACCGGATAGTGGCCACTTCACCACACAAGCAATATCCAACACCTGACAAACTCGACCTGGAGAAGGGCAAAATTGCGCTTGTGTTTGGCACAGAACTGGACGGATTATCGGAACAGGCCCTGCACATGGCCGACGAATTTGTCAGAATTCCGATGGTTGGATTTACAGAGAGCTTTAACATTTCCGTGTCGGCAGCCTTGTTTTGCCACCAGCTTACCGATCGTCTCCGCAAGTCAACCCTGAAGTGGCAATTGAATGATGACGAGATGACATCCTTATTGCTTGGCTGGATGCGAAACTCCATCCGGATGAGCAGTACTCTGGAAAATAAATTTATTAAAAACGCATCTTTTCATACGAAATAGCGGACCAAAAGAATAATTATTTGTTATCTTTACGATTAGCATTTGTAATAATTTCTAAAGCATTTATAATTATGGGAAAAGGAGATAAAAAATCGAAGCGTGGGAAAATTATTCTGGGCTCCTTTGGTGTTCGCAGGCCACATCGGCCAAAAGCGCTGGCTCCAGCCGTCACCATTTCTAAAAAAGTTGAAAAAACAAAATCCGAGAAGCCAAAGGCAGTTAAACATCCCGAGGCCATCGCAGAATTGATTGCCGAACCCGTCAAAATTGATGCAAAAGTCACGGATCAGGAGGTTGATACCCAAAAGAAAATTGCCAGGACAAAAGCTACACCAAAACCCGCCAAAGCTGACGACAAGTCAGTAGAATAGCCCTTGTTCCCCTACCAGCTTTTATTGTCGTAATCCCTTGTTAAACAAGCAAAAACAGTAAAGGGGAAAAGTTTATTAGAATTTATTAGCTCCATGCAGTTGTGCAGTCATGCAATTGTGCGATCGTCCCATCTCCCACTCGCCCACTCGCTATCTCGCTATTATTGCTTCACCAAGGCTTTAAATACATCCCCCCGCTCTTCAAAATTCCTGAACATATCATAACTGGCGGCCGCCGGCGAGAGCAAACAAATGCTGCCTTTTGCCGTGTGTAGGCGGGCTGTTTTCACAACATCCTCATAATCAGTTGCCAAGAACATCTTCTTGCTGCAGTTTGCCTGCTGCAAGGCCGAATGAATTCTTTTCCCGGCCTCGCCAATAAAAATAATATTGCTCACAGCGGAACCGACAAGAAAATCAACCAACACACGATAATCAATTCCACGATCGAAGCCGCCCAGAATGAGCGTATCAACGACACCAAGTGTCCTGACAGCCTCTATGGCAGCTTCCGGAATTGTCGCAATGGAATCATTGTAATAACTCACCTCATCATAAATACCAACGAATTCAATGCGATGCGGCAATCCTGTAAATGAGCTTATACCTGCGGCAATCGCCTGCTCAGATACCCCTGCCAGATGGCAGGCAGCCGCGGCAGCCATGGCGTTCATCAGGTTATGATCGCCGGGAATGGCACGCGGTATATCGCGACTGAAAAGTCCTGCTGAACCATTGGACATTTTAAGAACAATTTCGCCATGCTCGGGAAATATCCCCTGCTCCGATGTAAGATCCAGCGAATAGGGAAATAATTGCGATACAGGCTTTTGCTGATGCAATAAGGACAAAATGTCCGCATTTCCGCCATTGTAAATAAAATAATCCTCCGGCTCCTGATAAAGTGCGATATTCCATTTTGCCAGGTGATAAGCCTGCAGTGAAGTATAATGATCGAGATGTTCCTGGAAAAGATTCAACAGAATGCTGATATGTGGCGACCTTGAAATGAATTCGAGCTGGTGCGATGAAAGTTCAAATACGATTCTTGTGGATTGTCCCAGGGTGCCTGCCACTTCGAAAGGAGGCAAACCGATATTCCCTACCAGCAACACCTCCTGCCCTGCAGTTTGCAGGATATGACTGATCAGGCTTGCTGTCGTACTCTTTCCCTTTGTTCCGGTAACACCGATCACACGGGGAGCATATACCCGCAGGAACAGGTCAGTCTGTGAAGTGATTTTTCCGGATAAAGCAATGTCAGGCATCTCCCGGAGCGAAATACCCGGAGTTTTGATGATCAGGTCGAAACGCATGAGGTGATTCAAATAATCTTCTCCCAGTTGGAAAGAAAGAAACCTGTCCTTAACGGGGAACAAGCCCTGAAGATCGGTGCGTTTATCGGCAATTGTGAGCGCCAGTTCCGGAAAATAGCCTCGGATCAGTTTATAAGTGGATTGCCCTTCACGGCCAAAACCCAGGATGAGTATTTTTTTACCCCTGAAGAGGTTTGCAAGAAAATCTTTCATTTAAGCGCCGTTTTTAGAATGGTTAAGAACTCATCCTGCAGAAAGTGTTCATGATTAAATTCATGCAGCAGGTTGTTGGTTGTTCCCGGATGAAGGTGTGCTGAAGAAATACATTCGGCATAGCGCTGCAGCAATAGCGGCAATTCCTCCTGCCCCCTGCCGGTCAGAATCATCTGCAGGGCAAGGTTAACCTCATCAACCGTCCCGACGCATTCGAACGGCTTTATGGCCTCAAGGCCTGAAAGCTGGCGGAGTTCACCCCACATGGCATCATCTGCAAGCATATCCTTCCCGAAGATTTCCACCATCCTGGCGCGTGAAATAAAAGGTGAAAGTATGATGAAGGCGAACAGGCATTTAGGACAATGACCACACCAAATATCAGTTTTACTGCCGACATTACAACTTTTGAAAACATCAAAATAAGCGGGAAAACCGGCAAACAGCCGCCCGATCTGCAATTCGTTGATCGGTCGCAGGAAACTAAAATAGTTGAATGCCGGCGAAATGTAATGTGCCACATATCTCCTGAAATCACTTTCAAAAGCGATTGATTTCGAATACTGGTGATTTATTTCCGTATCCTCGATGGTGGCCTCATTAGCGCTTGATTCGTTCGAAAGTGCGATATGCTGCCGACCGGTGAGCGCAGCGGCAAGCAGGCAATGGAATGCCAGTAAGGCTGAAAAAGGCGTATGTCCGTTCAGGAAATCCTGCTTATTCAGTTCGAGCAGCAAGGGGTCGATGGTGCGGTTAATTTCAATGACACGCCCACCGGTAAATCCTGCAGTTTCAGCAGTAAGCAGACTTGCCCCTCTTGGATTCAGGATAAGGGCAAGGGTATCAAAATGCGGCGATAATAACTCGAGTGACACAACCGAATCTTTTCCGCCACCAACAGGAATGATCAGTTTGTTATCAAGTTGAATATCAAATGATGTTGTAGGTTGTGCATCAGGGCATTCGATCTGCATGAATGCATGTTTATCCGGAACGATAGAATTCAGATAATAAAATTCACCAAGACCCTGAAAGTAAACTTCTTTCCACCATGTAATCTGCTCCTGTGTGAGACTGAAAGGTTTTATAATCACCTGCGGCGGACAGGCGGCTTTCCAGTAGCTTATCAGCTCGACCATGCCAATATGAAAAACAAGATTCTGCAAACGGACATCTGACATTATTTCATCATTTTTACCCAGCTTATAAAAATCGCGTTTCGGCAAATTGAATGAAGGATCAAAATGGTAACGGCCGGCCAGGTTAAAATGATAAATCACTTCCAAACCTTTATCTGTAACATTTATATCATGTGATTCGTAAATGAAATAAGGCAACTCTTTGCTTAATTGAGCGTGTCGGGATCGTTTATCTTGTTGTGGCATTGCAGAATGGTATAAAATTTGCTCTAAAAAATTTGCTTGATGTTTTCAAAAGTAATATTTTGACAGATAACCAGGTAAAATCATTTAAAAAACAATAAACAATGACCACTGTAAAACTTAAACCAGCCAAAGGGATGTTGCTTATATCGGAGCCGATACTGAGCGATTTCTATTTTAACCGGTCGGTGGTATTGCTTGCCGATCACAATGAAGAAGGTTCATTTGGGCTGATCATCAATAAGCCTACCGACCTGAAGCTGAGTGATATTTCCGACGACTTTACCGGGATAAATACCCGTCTCTTTATTGGCGGGCCTGTCAAAACCGACAGCATTTATTTTATTCATACGCGGGGTGATCTGGTTACCGGTAGTTCCCGCATTATGGAAGGTCTTTTTTGGGGAGGACAAGCCGATGAATTAAAGAATCTGATTCTGGAAAAGAAAATATCGGAGAATGAGATCCGCTTTTTTATTGGTTATTCAGGATGGAAGCCTGGTCAGTTAAACAACGAATTCGAGGATCAGGCATGGATTACTGCGGCAACAACCTCTGAACAAACATTGCGCTCCGAACCCACCGGAATGTGGCGGAACCTGCTGAAGTCCCTGGGAAAAGAATATGCCATGTGGGTAAATTACCCCGCTGATCCAACCTTAAACTGATCAGAAAACGTTTGCAATTGCAGTGGCTATGGTCAGGTAAAAATTCACCGCCAGTGCAGGTTTAATTGCAATTGTAAATAGTATGCCAAAAATGGCACCCCAGAAATGGGCGTCGTGACCAACATTATCCACTGATTTTCCTGTCATATATCCTGAATATATAAGATATAAGGTGCCAAAAATGATGGCAGGAAAACTAAAAGGAATGAAAAGGATACCAATCGGAGCAAGCGGATTAAAGATGATGCTGGCAAAAACCACTGCCGACACCGCTCCGGAAGCTCCCACTGCTGAGTATGACGGATCGTCCTTATGCTTGCCATAGGCCGGTGTTACCGACAATACAACGCCTCCGATATACAATAATGCAAAATACAAGTAGCCTTTTGTACCGAAAAGTCCGGTATAAAAATATTCCACTACACGCCCAAAAGAGTATAGCACGAACATATTTACGAGCAGGTGAATGAAGTCCGCATGCACCAGTGCGTAAGAAAAAAACCTGTACCCTTCCTTATTGTATTTAATTCCAAATGGAGAATAGGTAAGCCTGCCGAAGAGGTTTCGGTTGCTAAAACACAGCACCGAAACCAGCACAGTGATGGCAATTATAAGATAAGTCATACCCGTTAGTCTCTATTTAACCTGCTTAGTGGAATCAATTTCATATCCCGGAACGATTCCAAAAAGCCACAAAAGCATCGTTTTGTTTCTGAAAGTCATGCGATATTAAATTTATTTTTCGTGGAATGAATTGAATATGGCATAATTTCATCTTCGTTTCCGTCGGAAATCCTCATGGAGAATTCCTTTGAGAAACAGTTGATGATCACGGGACAAAATTAAACTGAATTTCCAATAATATTCAAAAAACCAGGGATTCAGAAGAACAGCCTGTTGAATCCTCATACAAGAACGCTTCAAATACTGAAATAATTCATGATCTGTTTCGTTTAATGCTCTTGAAAGGGTTTGTTAAGCATTCTTTTCGCAAGCAAAATATTTGCTAACTTTGATAGTTCCCGGCTCAATATTTTTGAATGAAGAACTGTAAACGTAAAGTCGTCATCCTTTGTGTTTCCCTCATGACATTTTTGAACCTGCAGGCTCAGGAAATGCTCGGCATCGTAAATTCGAACTATTCAGGTATACATGGTGCGCTTATCAATCCCAGCAGCCTAACTAATTCGCGGTATTACCTTGACATCAATTTTCTCACCATCGGCCTGTCGGCAGAAAATAATTACTTATACCTGCCCAAAAGCGGATATAAATTTTCCAGATTTTTTGGCAAATTCAACAATTTTCCATTGTATGGACCGGATAGCCTGCCAATAGTTCATTTCGAAAATAAAAATTCAGCAAATGGATATGCAATCACAAGGCTAATGGGACCATCTGCCATGCTCAACATTGGTAAACATGCTTTTGGCATAACCACGGGAATCCGAACTGTGGCTTCAGTAAGGAATATTCCTTATGGTTTAGCCAAACTTATTTATGAAGGGTTGAATAATCCATCTCAATTCGGGAACCGTTACCCTGTCAGTCAAAAATTCGCTGTTGCAGCCATGAGCTGGGCAGAATTGGGTTTAAGTTATGCTTATGTTTTCAGTCAGTCACAAC
>JBBRRV010000072.1:0-15580 GCA_038246075.1 Bacteroidales bacterium | reverse complement strand
CGGGATTCGGAGGGTCAGTTACGGATATCATGCCCCCATAAAAGTTTACCTCTGATGGTGGCGAAAAAGTTTTCATCCGGCCTTTGCAGAAGATTTATCTGAAAGCTTTCTTTTTTAATGACCAACTCAGTGTCCGGCCCTATTGTTGCTGAACGTGCGTCAAGTCCGACTAAAAAAAGATTGTCCCGGCCTTCAACACGAATCCGGATAGTACTCGTGTCGGGGATAACGACAGGCCTTACCGTTAAATTGTGCGCTGCAATAGGAGTTATCAATAAATTTTCAGAATCAGGCGTGAGGATCGGACCCAGGCAACTCAGAGAATAGGCTGTAGATCCGGTTGGGGTGGCAACAATCAAACCATCGGCCCAGTATGAATTGAGAAGCACATCATTCACGAATACATGAATCAGGATCATGGCTGAAGAATCCTTTTTATTGATAGACAGCTCATTCATGGCAAAGTTCAGATCACCAAACAACCCGTTATTGGTTTCCAGCCTGAGCAGCGACCGTTTGTCGAGGCGGAAGTTCCCCGACACAACATCAAGTATCGCAGGCACGATGTCTTCCTTGTAAATACTTGAGAGAAAGCCCATCCTGCCAAGGTTGATTCCCATCACGGGGATTCCTGAATCGCGCACAAGGGTAATCGTATCCAGCAGCGTGCCGTCACCTCCAATGGAAAATAAAAAGTCGGCTTGCCCGGGTAATTGGTCGTACGAAGAGAACAGCCTGAATTGCCTGCCGGTGCAGCAATGAACCTTCACAAAATTGTAAAATGGCTCCCATAGCATGACTTCACAGCCCAGCTCTTCGAGTTTGTCGACCAATAAACTGAAATAAACAAACTGTTCCGGAGCGAATGATTTGCCAAAAAGTGCTATTTTCATTTAGCAGGATTAGAAACGATTGGATTGCCTTTAGATGCCGGCGATAAAGTGTATAAAGATACCACTTTCCCCCCATTTATTCACTGTATATTCAAACCGCACAACCTTGTCATAGTATGTGACAACATCCACGCCTGCTCCTAATCCACCGAGGAAGGTGTCGGGCAGGAGGTTGTGGAATTCACCTGTGTTTTTAATGCCCTTCACATAGGCCATGTCTGCGTATATATTCAGATATACCGCATAATGCAGTTTGTTGAATTTTTCAGATGGTATAAAATTAAGTTGCAGCGTGCGCTGGGGAAATAAAGCAAATTTCAGGTTTGTCTTCGACAGGATATAATGCTTGCCATCAACAACATAATATTCATATCCGCGCACAAAATCACGCCCATAGCCAAGTCCTCTCTGGTAAAAATAGGGTTGCACTGCATCGGAAGATACCTTGCCTGTTATCCCCTGCGACAGGTAAAACCTTGCTGATAAGGGCTGGTAATAGCGGAATGAAGGATTAAGGTACCATAAATTTCCTGTCTCTCCTGGCAAAACGTCCGACACCGATTTAACGGCTGTAATGTCGAAATACCAGCCGCTGAGCGGATAATAATGAATATCGCGATGATCGGCTTTAAAATTATAGATGAAATTTAAAATCCCGAAGCGTTTCTGGTTGCTGAAACTATATGCCGGATTCCTGAGAAGCAGGCTATCTGCAAAATTATAAATGGTATATTCAAGTCCAAATTGATGCGACTGCATCATATTGCGCCTGATTGTCATATATGCCGACATTGCAAGGTCGGTTCGCAGGATGTCTTCACTGGTCAGATATAGATATTTATCATTTTCTGTACGATACCCCACTTCGCGCAGACGGTCATAGTCAATATTAAAAATAAGACCTGTCGTCTTCTTCCGGTTTATATAGGGCATTTCATAGTACAGGCTCAGTATTTGCGTGCGCCCGGCCTGGACAGAAAACCTGAGCTGTTCCATTCTGCCGCGGAAATTATCACGGGAAACCCTACCCCCGAAGTTAATACGCGAGAAATCACGCGTTTCCCACCATGTATTGAAGTTCCTGTCGGCAAATTTAATATTCACGCCTACCCAGGTATACCAGCGTTCTGCAACGGTAATTTCAATATCAACCGCCCCGCTGACCGGTGAGGCTACCGTATCGATTTTAACAAAGTTGAATAATGATGTATTTAAAAGATTCAGCTTGCTCTGGTCAATCCTGCTCATCAATTCAATTCCGCTCAGGGTATCGCCATGCTTAAGCTCCATCTCGCGGAGCATGATATTCTCCAGCGTAATTTTGTTTCCTTTAAACACCAGGCTGCCCACAATATAAGTAGATTTATCTGCTGGTGACCCGGCGTTGCAGAAAAGAGGAAGCAAAGAAAGAAATAGAAAAAATGCCTTGTTCATCTGCTGACAATCTGTTTTTGAAGGCAAGTGGAGTTTACCCGCTATTGTTTTTTTGCGAAATCAGGAAATTAGGAAATTTCGATTTTCGATTTTCGCCAATTTAGTTTACAAACTTTTATGCAGAGCAGCAGTATAGCTTTTTTCAGATATTCAAAAAATTCATCAAAGAATTATAACGATCCTGGAGATCCTCGGTGGAATCCTTTTCAAAGAAGGATGCCTTCGTCCTGTATCCTTGTTGCTCCAGTGATTGTATCACCTGTTGTATATTCAGGCGGTCGAACTTAAGGGTCACCTCGATGAGAGAAGAATCGGGCGATGATACTACATTGGCCGAAAGCACACGTGCTTCATCAGCCTCAGCTATTCTGGCAATTTCTGCCAGGGAGAAATTGTTTTGTGCCACTTCCATAACGACAATCCCGCCAGGATTTTCAACGGCATTCAATCGCGCCATATAATCGATCATTGCCTGCTGGGTAATAACCCCAAGGTAATTACCCGCGTTATCAACAACAGGGACTATTGAAAGTTTCAACAGGGCAGCAATCCGGATAACATCGAAAACATGTTGATGCTGATGAACGGATGTTCCAATGGTTGCAAGCGGTATTTCGCCGAGAGGCTCTTCAAAATTGCCGAAATTGAAAATGGCTTCTTCACTCACCAGTCCGGCATAAAGTTCTCCATCCACAACAGGCCACAGCCCAATGCGAAATTCATCCATCCAGTGAAGGGCAATCACAGCTTTATCGCTTACCTTTAAAGGCTGCATGTCACCAGAAATGAGTTCTTTAGCTAGCATCTTGTTTCAGGTTATATCCTTTTGTTTGCAAACTTACTAATTTATTAGCTTTGTATCGTCATTTGACTCCAAGGCCAAAAGAATTAACTCATTATAGAAAATTTATCTGCAAACATGACTATACTAAGTGTTAACATTAATAAGATAGCTACCCTGCGGAATGCCCGCGGAGGCAATATCCCCGATGTATTAAAAGCTGCCGGTGATTGCCAGCGTTTTGGGGCACAGGGAATAACAGTTCATCCCCGTCCGGACGAACGACATATCCGGTATAAAGATGCCCGCGATTTGCGCACCCTGGTAACCACAGAATATAATATTGAAGGAAACCCCCAGCCATCTTTTGTCGACCTGGTATTGGCGATAAAGCCTGAACAGGTGACCCTGGTTCCGGATGCCGATAATGCGGTTACATCCAATGCCGGCTGGGATACGCTAAAACATGCTGTTTTCCTTAAAAATATGATCGAATTGTTCCACCATCATGGCATAAGGACTTCTGTGTTTGTTGATCCGGTTCCTGAAATGATAGCCGGAGCTGCCAAAACCGGTACCGACCGTATCGAACTTTATACAGAGAGCTATGCCCGTAAATACAATGCTGACCGGATTGCAGCCATCGCACCCTATAAAACAGCTGCAGAAATTGCCGTAAAACTAGGACTGGGTATAAATGCAGGCCATGATCTGGATCTTGAAAACCTGCAATTCTTTAACGCGCAGATCCCAGGCTTACTCGAAGTTTCCATAGGTCATGCCCTGATCAGTGATGCCTTATATTTGGGGCTTGAGAATACTATACAGATGTATTTAAGAAAACTTGAATAAGCAACTATGAAATCTTTATTATTCCTAATCATTTCCTGTTTCTCGCTCCTGGTTTCTGCCCAGCAGCCTGTAGACGCCACCCTGCTTGAAACACATAAAGACATTAAATTCCTGAAAGGCAGCACAGTCCCCTTCACGGGGAAAGCTGTAAAATGGCTCAGCCCCGGCCATCCGCAAATTGAAGCAAATTATAAAGATGGTCGTCTCAACGGACTGGAAACAACCTGGGATAACCAGGGTATTCTCTTCTCTGAAATAATGTTCGTAGGGGGAAAATTCAACGGAAAAGTAAAGCAGTATTTTAAAAACGGACATCTTGAATTTGAAAAAACCTATTCAAATGATTTCATGAATGGCCCTTCAGCCCATTGGTATGCCAATGGTAACAAGGAAAACGAAGGAAATTACGTGAATTGCCGGGAAACAGAACTTTGGACCTTCTGGCATGAAAACGGTCATAAAGAAAGGGAAGGCAAATTCAGCGAAGGTTTTGAAGAAGGGGAATGGTTATTCTGGGACGAACAGGGGCTTCCTTTGAAACCTAAGACTTTCCGTAATGGAGTTGTGATCCCTTAAGAATTCGTTTGAAGCGTTTGATATCGTTTGATATCGTTTGAAATAATTCTCATTTGCGCAATACTATGCAACTGTTTTATCGTCAATTCGGAGAAGGTCGTCCGGTCATAATTCTTCATGGTTTATTTGGGCTGTCGGACAATTGGGTTAGTATTGGCAAACGGATCGCTGAAAAATTCGCTGTTTATATTCCCGACCTGCGGAACCACGGGCAATCGGCGCACAGCCCCACAATGAATTACCCGGCAATGACCGAGGACCTGCTGGAGTTCATTGAAACACATAAACTTGAGAACGTTATCCTGGTCGGTCATTCCATGGGGGGAAAGGTAGCCATGAATTTTGCACTCGATCACCCCGGGCTGCCGGCTCAGTTAATCGTGATTGATATCAGCCCGCGAAGCTATCCGGCCCGCAGTATGCACTCCGACATAATCAATGCCATGCTTTCTATAAACCTGCAACTGTTTAAGAGCCGCGGCGAGGTGGAGAAAATACTTCAAAAAACACTACCGGATTTACGCATCAGGCAATTCATCCTTAAAAATCTCTATTACCGGGAACCGCAAACTCCGGCATGGCGCCCAAACCTGGAGGCTATTTATGACAATCTGGAATTGATTTTTGATGGCATACAGCCCGGTCGAACCTTTACAAAACCCGTATTATTCGTAAAAGGTGGCTTATCAGATTATATTTCGCAGGACGACGAAAGTCTCATCTTAAAGCTGTTTCCTCTGGCACAGATAAAAACAATACCCAATGCAACGCATTGGGTACATGCTGATGCTCCAAAGGAGCTATGTCGCCTGCTGAGCATTTCCCTGGGTAAGGAATGCGTTTTGGATCAGTAGCGGATGACGTTGATGCTGGTGATGCCTGCTTCCAGGCTGACGTATATTTTCTTTTGGCTCTTCACAAACCCTGGCGTCTGGTAATGGTGATCCTCCACTTTTATGAATCCTTTCAAATCACGACTGGACAGGAATGTATTGGTAATAACTTCACATCCACTGGTTGAGGGAACTTTAATGGTAATGGATGATGCTCCTGCATCTATTTCCACGTCTGTGCGGGGCATGAGGCCGCCAAGTTTAAGCATGACCGACGAAGCGCCACCCTCGATCTTGAGTTTTTTCGTTTTGAAACCTGTCAAATCGAAATCGATGGAAGCAGCCCCGATATTCAGGTCGAAATCCCAAACCGGCTTTGGATTCAACTTCAATTTCACATCATTCGAAAAATTCTGCACATGGCCCACCTGTTCGAGTTCCAGATTGAGTATCCTAACTGAATCTTCATCACGTGAAGTCATGTTATACTTACCGCTGGATCCTTTGCGCTGCAATTCTATAAGCTTGAAAGTCGTATCGCGGATCAGGAATTTGCCTGCTGCCACGTCAAAATTCAGCTTGGCAAAACGTATGGTATCGTTGAAATCTTCATACAAAGCCTGTTTGTTCATCGTGGTATCATTGCTGTTCCGCTCATCATTCCAGTCACCACTCCAGTTTCCATTTCCATGGCGGCCAAATCTCCACGAAAAATCATCGCTGCCCGAATCGCGCTGCACAAGCAGGAACCCGGCTGCAACAATGACAAGGGAAGCTACCAGCTTGATCCCGTCCTTCACGGGTATAATGGAAATCCCCCACAGGATGATGAGCACGGGCCAGAGACTCCATATCATATGCCAGCTGATGAAGGTTATTCCGGCATTTTTCAGGATAAAGAGGATACCGATCATAATCAGCACGATTCCCCAAAATATTTTTCTGTAACTCATATTAGTAAGTTTTAAATGATTTGAATTTCAGTACGAATTGATAAACAAGTGCGGTATAGTTCAATTACTTGGCGCGACCCGAAAGGTTTGTTGCAATGATAACTGCACCAATAACTACGAGCAGGATAGGCCAGAGGTCTCCAAAATCTATAGCTGGCACGAAACGATCCACAAGGAACAGGCAGCCAAGTGTAATCAGAACGAGTCCGCCGATAAGTCCGCCCGTTCTCCTTTCCTTAACTACATTATTAAACGGCTCTGCGTCAGCCTGTGTTTTACTGTCTTTCCATTCAGTGCTGCCGGCATCTGAAGGTGCTTCTCCTGCATAGGGTTCCGCAGGCCTGAAACCCGGCTGAGTCTGCTGAAAATTATATTTCTGAGCCGTATGCTCCGGCAATACGATCCAGAGGACAATATAAACCAGTAAGCCTCCGCCTCCGGCAAGGGCCACAATAACTAAAACGAGTCTTATGATGACCACGTCGATATCGAAATATTCGGCAAGTCCGCCAGCTACTCCCCCGATCATCCGCTGTTTTACGCTGCGATACAATTTGTGATTTTCCATTGTTTTGAGTGTTGTTACGAAACTTTGACGCAACAACAATAATTTGGTTACATATCTCACAATGATATCGTATGGCGTATGTTGCGACCCTGCGTTGAAGATCGTTCAGGCATCATACCGCCATGCTGTCTTCTGCGGAAACAGCAGGAATTCTACCGGCATGACTAAAATTGAAGATTGTGTAAAGATGACCACCATAAAATAATGGCACGAACAGGAACTAACTTGAAAACATGATGATTCACCGGATGAAACTCAAAAAGAATACCGTCCTGTTATTCCTCCGCTTCAGCTGCTTCTGGCTCCTCTTTAGGGGCAACCCTGCTGGCCACGAGGATACTGACTTCATAAAGGATCCAAAGCGGCAGTGTAACCATCATCTGGCTGAACACATCGGGAGGTGTAATAATGGCAGCCAGGATCAAGACAATAATGAAAGCATATTTCCTGTTTGTTCTCAGGAACTTGGGCGTGAGTATTCCTAACCGGGCCAATACATAAACCACCACCGGCAGTTCGAATACCAAACCCACTGAAAATACAACTGAAACAACCGTGCTGATATAGGAATCAAGTGCAATCTGGTTCGCTACCAAAGCACTCACCTGGTATGTACCCAGAAAATTGAGCGTCCATGGAACCATAAAATAATAGGCGAACAAAATTCCCAGCAAAAACAATCCAGACATGATAAAAACGGCAAGGCCGGCATACTTTTTCTCCTTTTCGTACAAGGCAGGTTTTATAAATTGCCAGATCTGGAAAAACACAACCGGCACGGCCAAAATTAATCCGGCGACCATCGAAATGGTCACGTGTGTCATAAATTGCCCCGACATATTGTAATTGATGAGATTTATTGACAGGGATTTCATGCACAGCGAATCCATATTCAGCCATTCCCCTAGCTTACAGAGCCACTGATAGGTAATGAAATTGCCGTCCTTGGGTGCGAGGATTATTTTGTCAAAAATGATATCGCGCTGCGTGAATGCAAGCGTAGAAAGTGCGACCCAGGCGAGGACTGAACGGATGAGCCGTTTGCGGAGCTCTTCTAGATGGTCCCAGAAGGACATTTCTTTTGTGGGTGATTTCGGATTTTTCTTCGTGGGTCTCTCTTCCTGCACGCGCTATAGTTTCATTAGTGTGAGCCAAAAATACGAAAACCCCTCCACATGGAGAGGTTTCCTTTTGTTTTCCCTGTCATTGGATTTAACAACCACCTGCAGTGGCTGCCTTGGACTTGGGTTTGGGCTTGGTTACTACCTGCTGAGGGGCATTTTTGGACGCCGTTGCTGCAGTGGTCTTTGCCTGACCCTGACCCAGTTCTCCAAATTTGTAACGTGGAACCTCAGCATCAAAATTTTGCATAGGCAAACTATCTGCCGCTGCAGTAAGGTTTTGGGTTAAGCCATTATAACCACCCTGGAGTACGCATAAATTTCCGAAGCCCATCTGTTTCAACAACAGCCATGGTGAAGTAACCTGGGATTGGTCAGCACCATACAGAATCAGTGTTTTGTCCTCCATGGCAGACTGTTTAATAAATTCCAGGCTTTTCTTAGCCAGGAGTCTGCTGATCGGAATATTCAAGGCACCTTCAAGATGGCCTTTTGCAAATTCGTTTTCGTTACGCAGGTCAACAAATATAAATGTGGGATTTTGGGCAAGTTGAATTTCCTTTGCCTTTTCAGGTGAAATTTGCGCTGATGAGTCTGCTATAGCAGCGAGCGTTTGCTGTTCGGTAAGTTCATATTTCAAAGACGGTGTGTGCATGGTAAGAATCCCAACGATAATGATGGCAGCAAATATAATGGCAGCCACAATTAATTTATTCAACCTATTATCTTTCATATTTTAAGTGCTATAAATTTCGAGTTAAGGTCAATCCAGTTAAATCTGTGTTCAGCAACCTCCTGCTGCCGGCTTCTTTGATCCGCTCTTTGGTTTGACCACCACTTTCTGGGCAGCAGGTTTTGCCTGTAGCGGCGCGGCTTCAGACCCCCCGCCAAAATAAGCAGATGCACCCTTGCGGAACTCGTACAGATCGTAATCCTGGCTTGATGCCGAAACCAGCGGTGCAGGCGGGTTGATGATCGTTTCTGCCCACCGGTTGAGTCCTCCCTGCATGACATAAAGGTGTTTGTAACCCATCCTGCGGCAAAGCAACCAGGCCTTTTCCGCGGTAATGTCACCATTTGAAAAGAAAACCACATTTCTGACTTCCCTGTTCAGTAAAACGGCATTTGCCGGATCGAGCAGCTGCCTGACAGGCACATTTATGGCTCCCGGAAGAGAAAAGCTGTTAAACTGTCCGGCATCGCGCACATCAATATAGATGTATGCCGGATCCCTTTCTATAATTTTCCGGGCAATTTCATCAGTACTCAGATACCTCGACTGGCTCATGATCTCAGACATCAGCTGCCCGGGCTCGATCTGATTGGGTTGCGGCCGCGAAGGCAGCACTGCCAGCCCTATCCCCAGTAGGATAAGTATTCCAGCCAGAATGACATATTTTTTGTTCATATCGTAAGTTAACTGATGTTAGTTTTTATTGCATTTCTGCGGCATGCATAAGTGCCTTTAATAATCGACTTTCTTAACACGTTTCTCCACGAAGGTAGCAACCATAAAAGCTCCGATGGCCACCACGATGAGAATAAGTGCAAACAGTCCCTTAGAAATGCCAAGCACTTCGTTCACCAGGCTATTGCCCATCGGACCTCCTGTGTATATTTTTTCGAACCAGGGAAATGCTTCTGAAAACAGGAAGATGCCAATGAACATGCCAACGGTAAACAGCATGGCATCTATTTTACCAATGGCTGCACCGCAAAAGCTGGTTCCCGGGCAAAAGCCTCCCATAATGAAGCCCAGCCCCATGATCACACCACCGGTAATGGCCGAAGTAACAAAAGTTGGGTTGATATAAATCAAATTAAAATCCACCCAGCCCAGGTAGTTGAAATAAAGCAGTCCGACCAGTGCCGTGATGGCTCCGGTGAAAAAGACTTTCAGCACAACAAAATCGTATCCATAAAAAACGCCTGCCAGTTTGCGTGATGATGAAAAACCGGAAGCTTCCAGTACAAATCCAAAAGCCATTCCAAGCAGTAGTCCGCTCACGTTGCTCCATTCGGGCCCTATGACGCCCTGGGGAATTAATGGTCCTATCATAATATTAATCTTTAATAATGTTAATGTCTTTATAAATCACCTCATTCAACGCGCTAAATCCAGAATTTCCGGAAGAAATACGCGAACATATAAGCCGAACCAAAAATGGCCATCATGGCTATAAACCCGGAAGTGGCCAGTGATGCCATTCCGCTGAGTGCCGCTCCGCTTGTACATCCCCGGCCGAACTGGGAACCAAGTCCGAACATGAGACCTCCAAGGGTGGCCATGACCAGGCGGGTACGGGAAGTTATCTTCGGTGAATGCTCAATTTTAAATTTAAGCCTTCCAGCCAGGGCTCCTGAGACAAAGGCTCCGGCGAAGATCCCGATCACCTCGAATACCAGCCAGTTGCTCATCGGGTGAACATCTTTACTGATAAACTTACTGTAATACCCTGATTTCTCCACGTGCGCCGGAGAAACAGTGTTCACGGCTTCCACCACAGTGCTCTTTACAGCGCCACTCGCGCCAAGGCCGCGACCTGTAATGACCATCGTAGCCAAAAGAACTAGCCCAAGCAGGAATCCGCCAAAATAGGGATTGAGGTAGCGCTTGCTACGGTCATCTGTTGCTAATGCATTCATAACATCAATTTTATCGGTTTGCAAAACTTAAAGTTAATACAGAAATCGCGTTATCTGCCCTGCTTCCACCATAATAAAGCGGAACATCAGCCCGCCGAACAGGACAAGCAGCACAGGAATAACGATTGGAATATGTACGCCCCTCATCTCGAGAATCTCCAGCACTGCCGGAAAGATCAATCCCAGGATAATGACGAAAACCCAAAAAGAAACAGTAAACTGTCCGCCCAGGAACAGCTCGGCTGCATTGATCTGCACTGCAGAGCTGGCCAGGAATCCCATAAACAGGTGAACGATAAAAAACAATTCAATCCCAATAAGTAGCAGGTCGATCCTGCTCATTAACCTGCGCTCGCCCGGATTCTTGGTCATCCACATGATGACTGCAGTTCCTGTAGACATTCCGGAGACAAGGAACAACGGCCCAAGCAAGGATGTATTCCAAAGCGGGCGCGCATTAAATGCTGATAGCAGGATGCCGGTATAAATGCCGAGTATGACCGCATAAAAAATCATAACCCAGGCAATATAATAGCGGTTGGCAATCACCCAGCGTTCGAATTTGTTCAGGAATTCATATTTCCAGTTCCATGAAGGAACGAGTTCCTTCAGGTAACTGGCTACCCAAACCAATGATATGGGTGTAATGATCATGAGCACCCAGGCTCCCCAGCCCATAGGCGACTGAAGCCTGATGGTGGTGTAAAGCTGCCAGAAATAAAGCTTGTGCTTCAGGTCAATAAAAAGTGCAGCCAATCCGAGGATAAGCATAAAGGGAACAAGAAATGTAGCCCATTTTACCGTTGTTGGCATCTCCTTTTCTTTTCCCAGGATGGTATAAAGGGCTGCAAAAAAGAGGATCCCGGCTGCCAGCCCCCCCAGGAATAAATAAACAGGTATCTGCCAGTGCCAGATATTCAGGTACGGGTCGATGTTGGGATTCATACGGCCGCTGACGAATAGTTCTTCCTTCATGGATATCTAAATTTTGGATTTGACTAAGTAAGGTAATAGATCTGAGGTTGTGTGCCGGCTTCGGGCGCAAGCACCTTGTACTTCCTGTTCTTGAGTGCGTTGGAAACGGCACTGTTCGGGTCTTCCAGGTCGCCAAAATACATGCATTTGGTTGGGCAGACCGCCACACATGCAGGCAATTGTCCCTCCTTCACCCTATGCAGGCAAAAAGTACATTTATCCACATAGCCGTCGGGATGCGAATAGCGCGCATCATAAGGACAGGATTCGATGCAGGCACCACAGCCGATACATTTGTTGTGTGTTACGGTAACAATCCCCCCTTCTTCGAAGTGGCTTGCCCCTGTCGGGCAGCAACGCACGCATGGTGCATTGGCGCAATGGTTGCATCGTTCGCTCCGCAGCTCAATTTCGAGTGCGGGGTATGTTCCGGCCATAACTTCCACCACCCAATCACGGCAGTATCCAATTGGAACATCATTTTCGGTCTGGCAGCTGACCACACAGTCGCTGCATCCGACGCATTTTTTTGTATCGATCGCCATGGCGTATCTCATCACACGTTCTCCTTTCCTGGATCGCTGGTTATAAATTTAACAAAATTACCCCGCATGCCTGTTCCTCCCATTACCGGGTCGAGCATCACATGCGTAATCAGTTCCGAATCATTTGCACCACGTCCATATGCCGTTTTCAGGTTCTTATCATGATGTCCGAAACCATGGACCATATAGACTGAATCCCAGCGAATGCGTTCGGTAACCCTCACTTTAATGGGGAAGGTAGAAATCACACCATCCTGGTTTTCAAGCCAAACATACTGGTCTTTTTTAAGACCCAGGATATCGGCTACCTTGGGGTTCACCCACACACTGTTCTCTTTCATCAGATCTACCAGGTTGGGATTATTTGCCGTGCGGCTGAAAGTATGCATCGGAGCACGACCATAGATCAGCCTGTAAAAACCTTCGGGTGGCTCGGGATGGGCGGTATAGGTTGGAAAGCCCTCGAATCCGTTCGCTGCCATTGAGGTTGCATAAAGTTCTATTTTACCTGAAGCAGTCCCGAATCCATGCACACTGTTCTCATCGATATAGAGCGGTCCTTTGGTTCGGGGATACATCTTCACACCAATTTTCTTCATCTCCTCAAGCGATGTTCCGATTTTCTGCAATTGCCAATCAAGCACTTCCGTGAAATCCTTCCAGGGGAAATATGCGCCCAGTCCGAGCTTTTCGGCCAGTTTTTTAGCCATCCACCATGCCGGTTTCGAATCATACTTGGGCGTGGCAGCAGGCATACGCAGGGCCACAGATGGCTCACGGTGCGGTTCAGCCCTCAGGCTGTCGTATCGTTCAAGATATGTGCATTCGGGCAGGATCACATCAGCATAGCCGGTAATTTCCATTGGCATGGTATCGACCACGACCAGGAAATCCAACGACTGGATGGCTTTTAAGGTATTTTGCTTATCCGGCATGGTGAGCGGCAGATTTGTCCCTGCTACTATCCAGCCTTTTATCTGGTAAGGATTATCTTTCGATGGAATGGAGGCGTCGATCAGGGAATTTGAAACTGAAAGACCAGCCATCGGATATTTCCCGTTCATGGCTTCTTTCCACGACCACTTTGGTTTGGGGAATTCAGGGATTGGGTATTCAGGAAGGGAAAGCGCTTCGTGAAAATAGAATCCTCCCCTGCGGCCCCATGAACCGAGCAAAGCATTCAGGATGGCTACTGCGCGCAGACGCTGGGTATCGTCACCATACCAGGCGACGTGGCGACCGGGATGTACAATCACTGAAGGCGAAGCAGCTCCCATTGCCCTGGCTGTTTTACGGATCACGTCGGGAGCAATGGTGGTAATGCCATAAGCCCATTCCGGGGTCATCGTTTCAACGTGTTTCTTTAGTTCATCGAAGCCGGTCGCATATTTCTGTACGTAGGCTTTATCGTATAATTCCTCATAAATAATGACATTGATCCATGCCAGCAACAGCGCCAGGTCGGTAGCCGGTTTTATCGGCAGCCAATACTTCGATTTGCTTGCCACGGTAGAAAAACGCGGATCAACGGTAATAATGGTTGTGCCTTTGTCGATGGCATCACTCATTTCCTGCACCTGGTTGTTGTGCATGTTTTCACCGATGTGCGATCCGATGAGCACCAGGCAACGTGTATCGCGGATATCAGTTGGCTCAGGTGATCCGATGGGGCTGCCGAAAGTTGCTTCAAAGGCCACCTCCCGCGCTCCGCGGCACTGGGCATATGACGGTGCAACGATATTTGTTGAGCCAAAAGCCTTCAGCAAGGTTCCAAAATAATGTCCGGGTGAACCATGGTTAAATAAGGCGATGCTCTCCGGTCCGCTTTTTTCTGCAGTCTGCTTCATCTTAGCTGCAACCAGCGTGAGTGCTTCATCCCAGCTTGCTTTGCGGAATGTTTGCCCGTCGCCTTTCTTCACCCTGATCAACGGTGTTTTCAGCCGGTCCTCATCATTGTACATGCCGATGCCGCCGGTGCCACGCGGACAAAGTCTTCCGTTGCAATGCGGATCGATTTCATTACCGGTAACTTTGGTAATCTTTCCATCTTCATTGGTATGAACCCAGCCTGCACATTTCCAGAAACACACTTCGCAGTAAGTTGGAAACCGGTTAAGCCCACCAATGTTTTTGCCTCCGGGTCCTGACAAATTGCTCAATAGCGAAGATCCCTTGACCAAATGGAACGTTCCAAGCCCAACGGCTATACCACCGGCCCCCACTGCTGAGATCTTTATAAATTGTCTCCTGTTAGTCATCTGTTCTTAATTTGTTTTATAAAGGACATATAGAATTAAGCGCTGCACGCGTAAGCTCGCTTCACTCGGTTCTCATGCCTTAATTTTATTTTTAAAGATATTCCTGAGCTAAAGCTTCGCCAATAATCGTTTATCTGTGTGTTCGAAAAATCCTCAAGGCTCGATCCATTTGCCGTTTGTGAATCTGTGTAGCCTTCCAATATTTAAAGGTATTAAATATGCAACTTAATCCGATTCAAAATTATGTATAATATCTCCCCGAATAAAATATATATCCCAATAGATGATAAATATCATACCGCTGATTTACTGTAAATTACTGAAGATTTCATCAGATTTAAAATGCTGTTTTATTTAGCACCTTATGCTCAATCGCATACAACATTATTAAGATTGAATATAAACTCAGGCCACGCGCATGTAATGAGTCCAAACAGTTACAAATCACCCCACATTTCCTTGTTCGGCAAGGGCGGAAGGAATTTGTTATTACCTTAGCTCCCGATGCAGAATCCGTTGAATAAAGGCAGTTTAACACGTAAGGAATTTTTCCGGATCGCCTGGATTATCCTGCTGCTGCCGGTCATCTGGTTATGGTACGCCATGGTATATCGTCAGCGTTCAGTTTCCCCGTTGTTCTCAGAAATCCGCCTGCCCGAAAATGTTCCTTTGGGGATATCATTTTACGACCAGATCATCGCCGTAAAAGCTGCTGGGACGGTTTCATTTCTGCCCTCACGTTGCACGCACCTCGGCTGCAGGATCCGTTCGGCAGAAAACAATGAACTGATATGCCCCTGCCACGGATCGCGCTTCGGACCGGATGGCCGTAACCTGCAGGGCCCCGCATCAAAACCCCTGATCCGCCTTGCCTATCGCATCGATAAAAGAACCGGAGAATACCTTGTTAAAATTCCTGCAGAATGAGCGTCGGATCGATCATTGCCAGGATAAAGTCGTTCCTGTACATCGACACCTATGGAGCGCTGGCTACCGGCAGCTTTCTGATATGTGCCTTATCCGGAATATTCCTTGCCATCCCATACGATGTAAGGGAGCCGTATATCTCCATCAGCAATTTCATGATCCTGAATCCCGCTGCATCATTTATCCGCAACATGCATTACTGGAGCGCCCAGGCATTT
>JBBRRV010000071.1:0-15637 GCA_038246075.1 Bacteroidales bacterium | reverse complement strand
TAGACGTATATATTTATAAAAGCCCCGCTATTCTTAGAATTTAGCGAAGCTGGTTTTAGGCTGATTATAATATCTAAGGTAAGAACATGTATCCCTTTTGTTTGAGATCGGGTAAGTATCGGCTATAATCGGATAAAATCGGATATTTAAACAATTCCTAACTTGTTTGAGATCGGATAAGCATCGGCTATAATCGGATAAAATCGGATAATTTTAAATATAATATGTGTATCTTTGCTAAATGAGCAATAAGGTACATACGTTTACATTGATTCCTGACTGGCAGTTAATTCAGGCAATCAGTATTTTAGATCGTTTTGATGCTTCATGGGCAGCCATAGAAAAAAGAGAAGGACAAAGTCTTCAGCAACTTAAATCCATCGCAACAGTTCGCAGTGTTGGTGCATCTACCCGTATTGAAGGTGCTGTGATGAGCGATGCAGAAGTAGAAGTGCTGATCGGGAAGATGAACATTTCAAAACCTGAAGACAGGGATTCGCAAGAAGTTGCCGGATATTTCGAAGCACTGGATATTATTTCTGAATTCAATGCTGATATGGATGTAACTGAGGGAACTGTAAAGAACCTGCATAACATTTCATTGAAGTATAGTCAAAAGGATGAATGGCATAGAGGAAATTATAAACAGCTCAGCAATGCCGTGGAAGCAACAAGGCCGGATGGCAGCAAAAGGGTGATATTTGAAACCACTCCGCCGGGGCTTGCCACAGAAGATGCCATGAGGGCTCTTTTTGAATGGTGGCACAATGACACTAAAACGCATGAGATCGTAAAATGTGCATTGTTTGCCTATGATTTCGTGAGTATACACCCTTTTCAAGATGGCAATGGACGCATGAGCAGGCTCCTGGCTACGTTGGTTTTATTAAAAAGTGGATATAGCTGGATTCAATATGTGAGTTTCGAACATGAAATAGAAAACAGAAAGGCTGAATACTACCAGGAATTGATGAAATGCCAGCGGCATAGGCCTGGGGAAAATGTTTACAGCTGGGTATTATTCTTTTTAGACTGTCTCAATAATATCAGCAGTCAGTTGGTGACAAAATTGTCAGTTCAGGGAACTGCAGCAAGCCTTGGCCAGAAAGAAAAAATGATTTACAGCTTTATCGAAAGTCATCCCGGCAGACGATCAGGTGAAATGGCAGAAAAGCTGGGGATAGGATTGCCTACAGTAAAAAAAATATTGACTGACCTGGTAAACCGTAATCTTATTGTTAAAAATGGCGCAGGTGCTGGTACGAATTACACGTTCTAGGATCATATTAATTGATAAAGTATTTGTTGGTTCCCTAAAACTTACTGAAAGGCCACTTAATCAAGCATTTCTAAATAGAATTCTTGCTATGCTGTTTTTATAAAAAAAGTCATTTGCGTGCCATTGTCCGGCGGATTCAGGGTGGGGCGGAATGGTTGATTTAGGAGCTTTTGAATTCATAAAGGAAGCGGCTTAGCCCAAGATGTTCGTATTTATCCTTCAATTTGCCCCTTGATTATAATTCTATTCTATTAATGGACTTGTGTCACAAATTTTTTACATTTGTTTCAGCTCAATGGTTGTTATACAATAAGTTGCTCAAAGTCTTAAATAACGAGAATACTAAAGAATGACCAAAGAATTAGAAGGCTACGTTGTTTATCAAAAAGACCATAATCAAAACACACCATATGGGGTTGTTTCGGAAAACTATGAGTGTCAGGCAAATTGTGGCTATATTCCATCAAGGCTGAAAGACTACTTGATACAATTTGAAGACATACGATTTTTTCATCATAACGGCATTGATTATCGAGGTATTGCGAGAGCAGCAATAGAGAACATTAAGGCTTTAAAAATTATACAAGGAGGCAGCACTATTACTCAACAACTTGCGAGGAACATTCTCAGAGACAATAGAAAGTCAATATTTAGAAAAATACGTGAAACCATAGAAGCTTTTAAATTAGAAAACAATTTAACAAAAGATGAAATATTAAATCTTTATTTCAATCAAATATATTTTGGCAAGAATTTAAGGGGAATTCGAGCAGCTGGTTTACATTATTTTGGTAAAGAGGTTAACAACCTTAGTCCCGTAGAGCTATTATATTTATTGACAATACTGAGAGGGCCAAATTACTACCTTAACAATCAAGAAAAAACGATAAAGAGGTTCGAGTTATTAAGCCATACACTATACAATCGTAAAATAATTTCCCAAAGCCGCCACCTGAAGAATATTAAAACGAATATTACTTTTAAACAAAATCAACTACATTCAATTAAAAGCAAAGCAGCAGGTTTTATTATTGAGAAAATAGATATAAAATCAAAAATTATTTTCTCAACTATTGATTCAGGAACTCAAATATTTTGTAGACAATTTGTTGAAGATTCTAAGTATCCAATTTCTATAATTGCATTAAACAAAGTTAGAGTTATTGGATTTGCTAGTAGCTACGGAACAGATTACCCATTTGGTTTAAAAACCAATGTTGGCTCAACGCTAAAACCATTTTTATACTGTTATCTGAGAGAAAAGGGCATAAGCCTGGATGAAAAGTTTAATTCATTCAAGAATGATATTGGTTGGAGTGTTAGAGAAGTGAGCTATCATAAATCATTATTTACAATAGACGAAGCCCTTTTCAATTCAAATAACAATGCTTTTATTAACGCTTCTCAGAAAATTGGAATTGACAACACACTTGATTTTTTAGCAAGCATACTTACCCGAGATAAAGATGAATTTTATCCTTCTAGCATACTAGGAGCAACAAGAAATGGAATTTCCTTATTTGAGTTGGCTTATACTTATTCGATTTTCTTCGATTCAGACAACCTAACAAGCATTAAAAGAGATTGCCTTTCAATCCTAAACAAAATAGCTAAAAAAAAGTTAAAAATCCGCGTTAACAATATATTTCTTAAGACAGGAACGACCAACGATAATAAAGAAAGTTTAGCAATAATTCAGAGCGCAAATGAAACTTATGCAATTTTGCGAAATGAGAATCCTTCATATGATAACTCTAAAGATGGTAATCTCATGAAATACATAAGACAAAAATTCCGTCGTATAATAGACAATATTGAAGAACCAAATAAAGAATTCAAATGGTAGATTATTTAAATAAAATTGACCCAAATATTGCGATCTTTATTGCTACTTCACTGTTTGGATTCATGGCTTGGATTTTAAAAAGTCTCATAGAAAAGCCATTATTAGAATCAAAAAATACATTTAATAAATTTTTTGAGAAAAGAATAGAGATACTCACTGAAATCAAGGTCAACCTTAGTTTTATTTTATATTTTCCTGAAGCGGAAGAAAACAAGGAATTTAAAGAACACATTCAAAGCTTGCTTATAAAAGACGGCAAAGCCGCATATCTTAACAAGTTGACACTTGATTCTGTAATCAGAATTTCAATAGAACCGACAACTAAAAAGGAGTTAGTAATAAGAACAATTAATGAAATTGATGAAGCTCTCTACGAGCAAATTACTAAAGTAAGGGACGAAGTTGATTTCTACAAAAGATATTCTAATTATAATCCGTTTAAAAGATTTATAGGTTTTACAATCTTGTCATTACAGTATATCCTATCGATGACTATTGTTATTTCAACATTAACAGCTCTGACATATGTTTTATTAACTTTCAGTTGGCCTGTGAAGGTGATTACAATAATGATAGCAATCCTAGGACAATACGTAATAATGAAATGGATGAAAAAATAAAAACACAACTAATTATATGGGCTTAGGGAAAAGCGGATATTTCTACAAATCCGATTTCTTCTAAATACCTATAAGTTGAATCATAAAACTCCGGAGGTATAGTGGGATCCTCGATATCACCCGGAGGAATTACAATAACCATACCTTGTCTGGCACGAGTAAGAAGAACGCGATATGCATTCTTTAAGTAATTTTTTCGTTCTTCTTTTCTGATTTTATTCCAGCGGCTTCCGACAAATGACCAATTATCCCAACCATTTTTAGTGTATCTGAAATCCGCATCCCAAACTACACAGACCCAATCAAGCTCTAATCCCTGAACATGAAATTCTGTGGCTACATCTTCCAGATAATATGACGAGCGAACATCTTCTTTGCCATCAAGAAACCAATGTATTGGATCCATCGTTGATTTTACAAATATCGCATGAGGTTTTAACCGCTCTGCTTGTGAGGAAACAACGATACCATATCTTTCCGTGCCACGAGCCTGCTGTTTGAGCCAAATTTTTGCCTTTGCTAGATCGCGTGTGATAACTATCGGATAATTTGCGCTTACCTTGTCAAGTGTGATTTTTGCTTCTGCAATACTAAGGTCGAGCATTTGCTTCACAAGCAGAGAAACATGTTCTGCGCGAAATGAACGCATAGAAACCGAAAGATGCAATGCTTCGTTGTAAACTACATTTGGACGGCTTTCTAGCTTTTTTAGCAACTCTTCAGCTTTATATTCGCTATCGTTTAACCGATCTGATATATAAATGTCCCAATCCGTAAATGAACGTTCCAATGATTGAATCCATTCGCTAATTCCGGCTTCACCTGTATTTATTTCCTGACCACCGCCAACTAAGCATACAACAACAGCCCAATCTTCATGGCGATCAAGACATGATATCAGAAACTCAGGCTCAGACTGATTGAAATTGTGTTGATTCTTTTTCTGACTCATGAAATTTGAGGTCTGTTCTAAATTCCATGCACGTTGGGCTTCATCAAAAAGAGCAACATGCTCAATAGGTGCAGATGTTAAATCAACAAGACATTCATCCCTGAAATTATGAACATTCTGGATAAACATCTTAACTTCACTCATCGCAACACCCTTCTTGATTTTTCCACCATTCTCTTTTTCGCGTTTAACTTTATCACGTGCCAATGCTTCGCGCAAAATTGCTACAAGAGGACCATTGCCAGAAAGGAATACACTATAGAGGTCATTTGATTTATCAATGTGTGTTGTTGCAATGTGGAGTCCAACCAAAGTTTTGCCGGCGCCAGGAACACCGGTAACGAAGCAAATAGATTTACGTGAATTCTCTTTTGATGCACGAATAATGGAAGATACTGCATCTGATGTATGACTGAGATTTATCGCACTCGCATCGCTACGAGAGATTTCCTCAACAGAATGATTGTTATATAAGGCCATGGCAGCCTCTATAATTGTTGGCGTTGGACAATATCTACCCTGTTCCCATTGGTTACGAATAATATCTTCACCTTCACAAAAGAGTAAAACATCTTCGATTACTTTGTCAAGTAGTTCAATATTACTCTTAATAGGAAAAAGCAGCCTGTCGTTCTGAGGGGTTGTGGCGACAACTGTATATTGATTTTTCGCTTTCGTGGCGATGAGAATAGGAGCAATGAATTGTGCGTGACTTGATTCGTGGAAGTTCTTTAAATCCAATGCATAGTCCATCACTTGGTCTATTGCATTCATGCTGTATTCTTTTTCGCCAATTTTGAATTCGAGAATAAAGATCACTGCGTCAATAAGAATTACCACATCAATGCGCTGACCCATCCGCGGAATAGAATATTCAAAATAAATTGAGCCTTTATAGGGAGGCAATACTTTTTTTAAAATGGTGATTTCTGCTAACCAGGCATCCTTCTGTGTTTGTTCCAAAGAGAATTGGTTTTTCAGTGCTATTTTTCCAATTATCTCTTCGGCTGAGGTATTCAGAAAATTTGTGATGGAATCATCATAGTAGGCGCGATTCATAGTATTTTCATTTTCTTATCATAGAATAGTGCAATATATGACTTTTCATGCACTCTTTTAAATGAGTAAATTATATCGAAGACATTGTGAGAAATATAAATACAGAACATCAATTAATGTCTTAGATATTGCCTGTCTATCCTCTCACATCTGCTTTAGTAATCATTAGAAGGCTTCTGAAAGGACAGAACCTCTAATAATATTGCCTGAAAGGGGGTCAATATGCTCCGGAATTATTGTAACCACATTAAGAGGGGCAGTATGCATCGGAGAATAATATTTCCTTTTTCAAAAAAGAGGGGGTCAACGTCTGTCTGAACGACATGAAATATTTTCTAAGAAATTAAAAAACAGACTGGAATATTTTCGATGTAATTGGGTCAGTATTGTACGGATTATTTTTTTTGTAAAAAGAATAATGACAGCTTTTTTAAATTCCCTATTTTCCATAAAGAGAGGATTGCTGAGGAATTCAGCCAATGACAAGTCATTAACATTGAGCTAGCGATCATCTACTATAGAGTCAGATTTGTATTTTTTATGACAGCTTCCTTCTTATTAACTATTGACGCACGCTTTTCAATCACAGTACCTCAAGTTAATCACGCCTATTTTAGCAAGGATTCTCTAAGCCATTTTCAGTTAATTCCATATTTGAACTACCTGTCCAATAATAATATCTGCAACGTAAGGAAACCAGGAGAGAGGAGGTATACTGCTATTTCAATATATTTCCCTGTATTTTCATCCAAAACTAAACACTCCAAACTACACCTCTTAAATCACGAATTTTATTCGATATATATTACATGAAATGCTCAAAATCAACTAAATGATTTACTTTACCTTTATCATCGTGACCAATGAAAATTATACCACCAAAGGCATTGGCAAACCCTCAAACCCAATTCAAGTAATCGTCGCGATAGCTTTGCTTGTAAACTTTGTTTTGCTGTTCGGCCATTATTTAACTAATTAATTTCTGTGAATTTAACTTATCCTAATTCAATTGATTTTTAAAGAATTTAATCAGATTTTCATCGTAGATTAGCTAGTATACTGATGCAAATAAGCAATAGGTTTTCGAGAAGATATTACTATTGATTTTCTACTATCGCGGTCTTCATAAATCTGAAGTAGGCCAATCTAACTTATAGGTTTTGGTTTTCTGCCATTCAGGTATAACTTTAGTGATCGTTAGTGACCTCTAAAGAACGTTTACCTGTTATAATATTAGCGAAAAAGGGGGCAATATGCTGGTTCTGTCTCAATTTAAATGCTCTTTAACCAGCTTTGTTACGTAGGACCTTTCTTCTTTGGTGGTCAAAGCCAACCCTACCGTACATCTATCATTTAATATCTTTCAATCGGTTTATTTGACCCTAACTCTGTCCAATGCTCTATTGAGTGAATAACCATTCCAATGCTTCGAATTATAAAACTCAATCTACTTAATTTCCCATTCGTACATATGCATTTCTATTTCATTCTTTTGGAACAATATTCTTCGGTTAATATATTCTAAATATGTTGATTCTCTAATTAATTTCACTGACCCTGCATTTTCACTGTCATCTGCTTTGTTTCTTCTTTGTTCAAAGTCCAGGATAGATTTGTTTTTAATTCCATTATTTAAGTCGGCGATTAAAATTTCTGAAATGACAAAATAATCAGTATTTGAAATTGAATCTAAATCGTAATCATGACCAAAACCACTACAATTTCCAACATGTTGAAAGGCTATAGTGCGTTCAATAGATAAATCGGATGAAAAATAAACAGTTTTACCTGCAAAATCATTATATTTATTACGTCTTAGGAGTTCATTTGAGTCCGTTTCAATTTGATTTATGGTGATCTCGAAAGAATTAGATTGAGAATGTACCATCTTAAAAAAATCAACTTCTGAGATAATTTCAAGGTCATAACCTTTTTCAATTAAAATCTCAGCTTTTTTCATTTTGTTTGATTTGTAACCTTCTCCATACTGATTGAAGTCATAGGTTCCAACAACTAAATAATTAGTTTTATTACAAAGTGAGTCAGGTTTTATAATTCCACCAATATTGCAGGCTGCTTGTTTGGCATCATTTCTTGACAATTTAGTTAAATCTCCAGTGAATACAATGCGTTTTTCATAGAAAGGATTTTCAGTATCAAAATCAGTACTTTCAGGTACAATTTCAAAAAGTTGTTTATCAAATGATTCCCTACTAATGCAACAGCGAAATGGGTTGTACGAATTAGGATATATTTGACCTTTCGAAAAAGAAATTGATTCTTCAAGTTCTCCTAATGATTCCACATGGGAATCTTTACAAATCTGAATCATAATCATTGCGCAAGCGACTGCGTCGCTTAATGCATTGTGATGAGAAAGATCCTTAATTCCCAAGTGTTTAACAATTGTCGGAAGCTGATAGTTAAATAGTCCAGGATATAGTTTTTTACTAATTAACATAGAGCAAAAATAATCCAGATTTGGGTATGTAATCTGATAATTATCTAGAACATATCTTAGTGCACTAAAGTCGAAAGAAGCATTGTGAGCTACAATTTGTTGATTTTCAAAATAAGGGTTTAGTTCACTCCATAATTCTGCAAATGTATTTTCAGTCTCAGTCATCGCTGGAGTAATACCATGTATTGACATATTGATGTTTTCGTAATAATTTGGAGTTGGCCTTATTAATTTGTATATTGTTTTGACCACTTGAAAATCTTCAACAATTGCTAATCCTATTGAACATACGCTTTCGCGTTTAAAGTTAGCTGTTTCAAAATCTAATGCTACAAAGTTCATAAATATGTGTTTAGTAATATTACCAAATCGCTAGATGAATTGTAAACATGCAACAAATAATCAAATAATCCTAGTAAATAATGCCACCTTAACCATCTGATGAATAAGCGTGCCAGTCTATCGAATAAGCATGCCAGTCTGTCGAATATTCGTAAAAGAAAAAACGCTAAAAAACGCTAAAAAAATACTCAAATTGCAGGCTTAGAGGTTTACAAAACATCATGTTAGTGATGAAAGCATAGGTGTCCCTTGTCTGTTGTGTAGCCTCCTATTTTATAATCCCGGACATGCACTGCTATTTGCATGGCTTTGGCGTAAATGTAAACCATGGAACGGGTGTAGATCACTTTCACTTTTGATCCAATATAAGCATACGGAACGCTATAGTAATGCTTATCCTGAGCCAGGTATATATGATTGTTCTGTGCCACTTTTAGTTCCCTGTAATACTTCAGTTCAAAAGATTGTTCCGCCAAAGGCCCAAGTAAATGTCTCTCGTCGGCCAGGAACCGTTCTTCACGACAGTATGGCTTCTGTTGCATGCGGGTCTGATTGTGATCACGGATCTTTTCTTTGATGGCTTTGTTAAGCGATGCAAGATCAAAGAACTGCTGGTTACGCAGTTTGGCATATACCCGGGTATAGATCATTTTTACCTGATTTCCTACCAATGCTTTATCTCTTGGTTTGCGCACTCGGGCTGGGATAACTGTAGTCTGGTAGTGATTGGCAAAATCCTCCAGGGCCCGGTTAACATCGGGTTCATACTTGCCTTTACAATGGCCGACTTTAAATTATCCGGCACCAGAAGTTGGGGAACACCTCCAAGTTCACGAAGGCAATAACCGAGGGCGTAAATAAAATCTTCGACACTCTGGCTTCTCACGGCCATAGCAAAGCCATAATCTGCGTAGGGCAAACAAGCTACAAATACCTGACAATAAATCAATTCACCGGATTGCGGATTAATATAGGATAACTTATCTCCCGCGAAATCAATGAACAGCTTTTCGCCGGCAATATGCTGTAGCACCATCGATGGCTTACGGGCTATCAACTGTTGATTCAAATGAAAAGAGAACTGGGAGTGGCCGTATCCCTGTGGATATCCTTCACGATACTCTTCCCACAGTAGCATTTTAGTGACTCCCCTGCGAGGCAATTCTTTTATGAAGTAATCCAATTTGCTTATGAAATGCTCGTACCGTTCATCCTTATATGCAGGATTACCGGCATGAAATTCCCCGTCAAGAACGGGATCTTCCATGTTCAATAGCGCCTGAACATCTAATTTAGATGAGGCAATCTTCTGTAGGTACGCCTTTACAGTATTCTTACTGATATTCAGGCTACGGGCAATGAATTTAATGCTTTTGCCTTGCTGATGTAATTGTATTAATTGTTTAATCTGAACCATAGGTTTTGGTTTTCCGGCCATTCATGTAAACTTTAGTGATCATTAGTGACCTCTAAAGAACCAAAACCTGTTGTAATATTGCTGAAAGGGGGTCAATATGCTCCGGAATTATCCTGACCATATTTAGGGGGGTCAGTATGCTCCGGAAAATAATATTTCCTTTTCAAAAAAGAGGGGGGTCAACATCTGCCGGAATGTCATTAACGTTTTCTAAAAAATCAGAAAACCGGACTGGATTTTTTCCGGCATAGGGGGGTCAGCATGATCCGGATTATCCAATCAAATGGATAAAATAACAAGGTTGGACTTACTACAGGTTCTTGAAGATCGCTATGGGAAAAAATCAACATTAATATCTTCTCAATTACCTAGTGCAGATTGGCATCAGTACATCGGAGAATCTACAATCGTATATGCTATTATGGACAGATTGGCAGGTAATGCCCACCGATTTGATCTCAAAGGTGATTCTTTAAGAAGAAAAAAAACAGACAAATAATGCTTATCATTGTGCTACAAATCCACCCTCTTTCAGGTGGCGCCGTTTGCGGTGAATTGGTGGCGCTGTTTGACCGAAATAATCACTTTTGAAGTTTTAAGCAAAGAGCTGTGTCACAGAGACTCTCTCGATGCGTGAGTTGTCCAGAGGCCATGCAAAGAAATTGCTTCCAAAATGAGAGATCCTTTGTTTTATAGTTTCCATTGTATTTATCGACGCATCTTCTGAACGCATCATCAGAGGCAAACTTCATTAACTGTGCAAACACCATCCTTCCTTGATTCATGGCAGTATTTTTGCACAAAGGAAGTTAAAAACCAATTCAAATCGTCGTCAACATAAAAACCTCGCAAACTAAGTTATATCAAGCTTTTCAAAGGACTTATAGTAAAAACATCGCAACGGTAATGAAATTGCTCCACTTCTTAATGAACAGTTAAATACGAGAACCTTACAGTACGAAGCCTAAAAAATTGTCTGGTGGACAATTAAGTGGAGAGCCAGCATTCAATGGAGTATCTGAGAGGCGCACCCCGTCAGTATTTTCTGACGGGGCCGTTTACGCGATTGGCTTAAGATATAAGCTCTCCACTAAGCTTAAGAAGATGATATATGTAAAAATGTTCATAATAACTATTTCAGTGCAATCAGCGTCAGTGATTAAACTACAATCGCCAATTGACCAAAATAATCTGGATAAAGTACCATTCCATTCTCTTTTAAATATTTAACTGGATTGATAATCCAGACCATGCTTAAGCCTTTACACCTGAAAAATACAGTCCGCTTTTTTAAATAAATTGAAGTGCACCGCATGACAATCCGGCGGATCAACGGAATAGCCATTAATTGCCACCATGTTGCCAGCACCTGCCATTTTGACTTTTAATCATTCGAGTGCACCTTGTTCCTGCTTGCGTCGTTGCAGAACATTGAACAGATAGCGTATTCTTATTTGATGAATTGTCAGCGTTTTGAGTTTGTTGTGTTGATTGTTGATTTTCTATCTGAATATTTGAAAAATTTGTTGGTGCAGCAGATAGGGGTTTACAAACACTGCAAGGTCCATATCCTTTAATAACCGCATCATTTAAACTAATTGGAATAGAACTTTTACTTAAATATTTACAGCTTTCTTGATGATATTTCTGACCTGTCTTTGTTACATAAACTGTTTGTGAGTAGACATTGTTAGCCAGAAACGTTAAAATTATTGCTAGAAATAATAATTGCTTTTTCATGGGCTTTGGAGTTACTTTGGTATTAAAATTCACTAGAGTCTCTTCTAAAGCGACAATAGTGAAGATTTAAGATAAACATGCATTAATTAAATTTTCCGGTTATTTCGGAAATATCAAATTTTCCGTTGATTTCCTGAACTTCAACTTTACCTAGCAATATATCAAAAAAGAAATTTCTGATTCTATCGAATGATAATGTAACAGGTTCTCCTTGTGAATTTATACCCATATCATAGTTTTTGAGCAACTGCGAACCTAAACTTGCAGCTGTCAATAAGAAATGATTTTGAAATTTGTCGATGTCCAGCAAATCCGCGGCCAATACTTTTCCAACAACCGTGTAACTGCGCAGGGTCTTTTGCATTTCCTCATTAGTGAGCGTTGTTTTAATTTCATCAGTATCCAGGTTCATTTCAATCTTTCCTGAATTAACTGATTGTGGCATTCCTTTATAAAGTGAACCAAGGTCAGCTAAACTCAGGTTATAAAATTTGGTACCAGGTATAGTGATGATTTTTTCAATGGAAAACGCACTGGGTAATAAAAGCCAAACCATCTGCGCTGCTTTGATGGATGGACTATTAAAGGTTCCGACTATTGAATTTGTAATATCAATATTTTGGGTGGCAAATACCCCACCAATAACAACACAGTTCTGGAGAATTATCTCATCTGCATAAATACTACCCGCAACAAAGGCATTGTAAAGGGTTACACTTTTTGCATTGATGTCAGAATAGAACATTAAATTACAATTCAGCGCTCTTGAAACTATTGAATTTGCCGAGCCAACACTCTTTTTAAATGAGATGTCACCTTGAGCTTCACTATTAACATATAACTCAAGTTGCGTAAATACTGCCCCCCTGATTTCCGAATCACCTTGTTGGATTTCCAGTTTATGCGCATATACAGCACCTTCAATGACCGAATTACCTTGAATTGTTATTGTTCTTTCAAGTTCAGCGATTTTTTCGGGTAATATGGAACCTTTTACCAAATTGTCCTTTAATTGTATGTTTGTTTCATTGAATCTAACTTCTTTTATAAGTGTCATAACTTTGCTTTTTAAATATTTTGAAAACTAATTGTGTTAATTGAACCAAGTTTGGCTATTTCTTTGATCATTTCTTTTACCCGCTGGGAATGTTTATCGTTTGAAGCAAGCGGGTTGTTGAGCTCTGCGTTAAAGTATAGTCCTATTTTTTCTTGATATTCCTTTGGCATGGCATGCCATATACCTGAAATATGGGAAAACTTCTCAACAAGTTGGTTTTTTGGGAAATTGTCCTGCAAAGCAGTTAAGTAATTTGAGAAATATAAATTTTTGGTGATTTGGCTTTTTTCATTGTTGGTTTCTATGAAACAAACCGGTATATATTTTGAATCGGAAACGTTCTCATTTTGCATGTTTTGCTGAATGGTTGTATTCAGTTTTCGCTGTTGCCAGAGGAATATTTTAGCTTTACTTAATGTGTCTATAGCTCTTTTCTTTGCTATCGAAGCGCTGATTTTTGATTGTAGATTACCGCTTTCACTTCCAAATATTGCAACAGTATTCACCAAATCATTATGAGAGGCTCTTATGGCCAGATTGTCAGTTTCCTTCCTGAACGTAAATGCCGGCTTATCTAACTCAATTATCCTGTTTGATAATTCATTGTTCAGATCTTCAAAAACTTTTGCATACCTGCCGGTAATTCTCAAATAATCACCCTCCATTTGGTTTTTCTTTGCAAGGCAGGATTGAGCTAATTCTTTATGGTGCATCAATTGAGCATCGATATTTTGCGATAATTCGGAAATCTGTTGGCTTATCTCAAAACGAATAAAGCTAAAAAAACCTGTGACGATACTACTTGCAACTTTTTTTGAATTTTTGTCCTTGGAAGCAATCTGCGCAACTTCTGTAGCAACAACAGCGCCAGTCAGCAGATTGACATTTGTGTTGCAATAATCAACACTTTCGTCAAAGGGGTTAGTATCTACGTGAATATTCACATCAATGGGAACAACTTCAGTAAAATCTACATTCCTTGTTGTACTTCCACCACTTTGGGATGCAGGATATGATATAGTTACGGATCTTGAGCCGTGAACTGTAATGCTTTCCCTATAACTTCTGGTATAACTCATATCTCCGTCTTTTAAATGGTTTGATAATTATTAGCCTGAAAAAGGTGCATAGCTAAATCTTTTATGCGTTGCGGTTTAGCGGAGGCTAACAGGAGTTTATTGAATTCACTCTTAATCTCCTGATTTGGAACGGATTTTTGAGACCATTTAATTAGGGATAATTCAGCATAAGCTTTATTTTTTATTACAGATATTGAATATTTATCCAATTCAATTTCGGTAACAGTAATTTCAAAGCTTTTATTTTCAGAATTATCCCGGTTGCATTCGCAAATTACTATAGGAATATAAGACTTGGCTGTTTCAGTGTATCTTTTGTCATTTATAAGAATCTGATCTGTAATTTTCTTTTGAGCATTCATTTGGAAAAGAAAATTTCTCATCGAGTTGATTAAATTCAGCCCTTTATGTTTAACATTTGAAGCAATTATACTTTGACTTAATGTAAGTGATTCCAATTGAGTTATCGGTATTGTTGCAGTCAGATGTTTTGTTCTGTTGGAGATCTTATCAATTTCCTTAGAAGCAAAATCAAATGTAGGTTTATCGAGTTCTAAAATCCTGCTTTTCAGATTGGCATTAAGTCCATTAAAAAGTTTACCATACCTGTTTGCAATCATATGGTAATCTCGCTCCATCCGGCTTTTAATGCTTAACAATGCATTTTTCTGCTGAACCATCTGCATTAGATCGGAATCAACTTCGCTTTGAAGTTTTGCCATCTTTTGCGAGATTTGGGAGCGGATCAGTGAATAAAACCCTTTATTCAGATTCGTACAAACCTCGTCTGCTGCCTTTCCTTCAGCAATGATAACCGCAGTTTGCATTGCCACTACTGCACCTGTGGTAACGTCTACATGGCGTGAAACACTGCTGATTTCCTTAGCCATTGGCTCCGTATCTACTGTATAATTAAATGTTGACATAATTAATAAGTTTAAATGAGATTAATTTTATTTCTGATGATCATCTTCCTGTTCGTCCTCATCTTCTAGATCCTTATTCCCCTCGTCATCATCAACTTCATCTTCATCGCTTAATTCATCTACATTTTTATCTAATGCAGTGTTTTCATCACTAATTATTTCATCACTGGCATTATTCTCATCTACGATATACTCTTTATTCAAATCCTCCTGTTTTTCTTCATTATCAGCTACTGTATTATCGGCTGTGTTATTTTCTTCCGAATCGGAAATTAAATCTTCATCAAGTTCTTTCAGTGTGTTTTTGGCAATGACTGGAAGATTCAACGAAATATGCTCAAATATTATATCTTCAACGCTAGGAGCAGGGGGCATTTCCGATGTTTTAGCGAATAATGGATTGACTGAAATTAAAGGTTTCCTTCTTTGATCAAGATTATGCACTTCACTTGCTGCCAGCGCTGAATCTCTGGAATGACTATCCCGAAGTGATGCATCATAATAGTCAATATGTTCAAATTTTCCGGCTCTTAAATCAATATCCTCTTTGAGGCGATCCATATAATTTTCAAAATCAAGCTGCACATTTTGAAATTCCTTCGATTGTAGTTCAAAAGCCAGGAACACTTCGGCCGAATCCTTCGAAACAGTGACTACCGTTGAATCCAGTGAACCACCTGATTGAGACATGCTATCCTCTGTTTTCTTCAGTGAGGACAATGTATTAACTGCTGCAATGTAATCTCTTAAACTTGATCGCATTAAGTTTATTAAATCAGCACTTTCTGCCCTGTTTCTACCATAGAAGTCCTCTGTATCCTGATGCCATTTATTTAAGTAGCTTATTTTCTGATCCTTA
>JBBRRV010000070.1:0-15724 GCA_038246075.1 Bacteroidales bacterium | reverse complement strand
TTCAATACTTATCTTTGCAGCACATTAATCAGTCAATTTTATTTTGTCCAAATTATCTATTGAAAGCTGGCTTCCGCTCACACGCGACGAAATGCTCAGGCGTGGCTGGGAACAACCTGATGTGATCCTTATTACAGGCGATGCCTATGTGGATCATCCTTCCTTTGGCACGGCCGTGATCGGCCGTGTGATCGAATCGCTTGGCTATAAGGTTGTTATTGTGGCGCAACCCAACTGGCAGGACGACCTGCGCGATTTCCGCAAGTTTGGCGTGCCGAGGTTGTGCTTTGCCCTTAGCTCAGGCAACATGGACAGTATGGTAAACCATTACACGGCAAATATCCGCCTGCGTTCTGACGATGCATATACCCCCGGCGGCCAGGCCGGCTTCCGGCCCGATTACGCCACTAAGGTATATACAAAGCTACTGCGTGGCATTTATCCGGATGTACCTGTCATTATTGGCGGAATTGAAGCCAGTATGCGCCGCCTTACACATTACGACTACTGGAGCAATAAGCTTATGCCATCAATCCTGGCCGACAGCGGTGCCGACCTGCTGCTATATGGCATGGCCGAAAAATCGCTGAAGGAAGTGCTCGCCCGGCTCGATGCAAAGCAGCCTGTCAGCCAGCTCACGGATATCCCTCAAACTGTTTATCGGTGCGCAGCAGCAGCCGTGCCATCAAACACTGAATGGGAAACCATTCAATTGCCTTCGCACGAAAAGTGCCTTGAGGATAAAGTGGCTTTTGCCATGTCCTTCAAGCCCATCGAGGAGGAATCAAACCGTATGCATGCCAGCCGGCTTGTGCAGGTAGCAGGGGAGGAGGCTGTGGTGGTAAATCCGCCATATCCGCCAATGCTAACGGGAGAACTGGATGCTGTGTATGCACTGCCCTTTACCCGTCTGCCACATCCGCGTTACACCAAACGGGGTGTTATTCCTGCCTACGAAATGATCCGTCATTCTGTCACCATTCACCGGGGCTGTTTCGGTGGTTGTGCCTTTTGCACGATATCGGCTCACCAGGGGAAATTTGTAGCAAGCCGCTCCGAGGATTCTATCCTCAGCGAAGTGGATGCCGTTACACGCATGCCCGATTTTAAAGGCTATATAAGTGATCTTGGAGGGCCTTCTGCAAACATGTACCGCATGCATGGCAATGATCTCGCTATGTGTGGGAAATGCAGCAGGCCATCATGCATTTACCCTTCCATCTGCCCAAATCTGAATATCGACCATAAACCGCTTGCCCGGCTTTATAAACTGGCAGCTGCCCGGACGGATGTGAAGAAAGTTATCGTGAGTTCGGGTGTCCGCTATGATATGTTGCTGGCACGCAATGCTGCCGATGATGCCCGTTACGGACTGACGGCATATACCAGGCAATTGGTTGCCAACCATGTTTCGGGGCGATTAAAAGTTGCGCCCGAGCACACTTCTGATGAGGTGCTGAAGATCATGCGCAAACCTTCATTTAAGTTATTCAGGGAGTTCAGGCAGAAATTTGATACCATCAACCGTGAATGCGGACTTCAGCAGCAACTGATCCCTTACTTCATCTCGAGTCACCCGGGAAGCCAGATTGAAGACATGGCGCATCTTGCCGCAGAAACCAAGGATATGGGATTCAGGCTGGAACAGGTTCAGGATCTTACGCCCACACCTATGACGCTGGCCAGCGTAATTTACTATTCAGGAATCCACCCCTTTACAGGGAAGCCAGTATTTACCGCCCGTACCAAAGAAGAAAAGCTGGCGCAGCATCGTTTCTTTTTTTGGTATAAACCCGAGAACCGGCCATGGATTAAATCCAGCCTCCAGCGTATCGGCCGTGCCGACCTTGCACAACAGCTTCTGGGTGGACGTGACGTTGAAAAAAGACATTAATCAAGAAACCTGGTCATTACCAGAATGCCCAGACCCGGCAGGAAAAAAAAAGAAGCAAAGACCGTTAACTTATGGATTACCATAAGTAAGGCTTTGCTTCCTTTTGTATTATTTTTTTTTGTGATTAATCTCTGCTTCCACTAATCACTCATCACTCATCACTTGGTTTCCATCACCCAATAGCCCCAGGGTTGCAGTGTGAGGTTAAGGTTGCTGCTGTTGAGTGTAAATTCGGCTTTGGTGAAAACATCCGTATAATCACCGTCGGCGTTACTGTCCTTCAGGTTAACGGTTACTTTGGCCGGGCTCAGGTTGAGAATGACAACCACCCTTTTATTTCTTTTTTCGCGCATGAAGGACAATACCTTACCTGGTTCTGTGTTGGACAGGGGAATAAATGTGCCTCCGTCGGGAGCATTCCAGAGGGCTTCATTTTCATGCCTGAGTGCATTCAGCGTTCTGTAGAAGGCAGAAAAATCCCTGACGCCCCAATTGATCGTATCCTTTGCGAAGAATCTCAGGCGCTTTTGAAGACCTGCTTCCTGCCCGTTGTAAATAAGTGGCATGCCCGGAAGTGTGTAAGTAAGCACTGCAAATGCATTCTCCCCATCGCCGAATTTCTCCTTTGCAGTTCCATTCCAGGAATTCTCGTCGTGGTTGGTAATAAAATTCATCTTCACAGCATCTTTCGGATAAATGGAATCGATCTTTTGTTGCAGTTTAATGATGGACTCAACAGAGTCCTTTCCTTTGGCAATTTTTGCCATCATACTATGCATATTCCAGCCGTAATCCATATCGAAGGCAGTCTTGCACATATCTTTAGTGCCTTCATTTTCGGCAAGCATAAACAGAGGTTTGGTCTTTTGCAGTTCGGCGCGGGCCTCTTCCCAGAATTCCACCGGCACTTCGCCGGCAACATCGCAGCGGAATCCATCGATATCACACTTGTCGATCCAGTATTTCATGGATTCAATCATGGCTTTGCGCATTTCCTTGTTCTTGTAATTCAGTTTCGCCACATCGGTCCAGTCAAAAGCTGAAAGGATCTTGCCGGTGCTGTCCTGAGCATACCAATCGGGATGTTCAGTAACCCATTTGTTATCCCAGGCGGTATGATTTGCAACCCAGTCGATGATAACCTTGAGGCCCATGCTATGCGCTTTGGTCACAAGCGACTTAAAATCAGCCTCTGTTCCGAATTCCGGGTTCACACCTTTATAATCGCGCACGGAATAGTAACTGCCAAGGCTGCTTGTGCTTCCTGCCGGGAATTTGCGGTTTAACTCACCGATGGGATGAATGGGCATGAACCACAGAATATCCACACCAAGTTTTTTAAGACGTGGCAAGTCGGTTTCAAATGCTTTGAAAGTACCTTCAGGCGAATATTGACGCGTATTCACCTCATAAATGACTGCATTTTTGGCCCAATCCGGATAACGTGGCATGATGGTGACTTCTGACCTGGTTTTGCAGGAGCCAAAAATCAGTGGCAGAAAGGCCAGAACGGCCAGTTTTAGCGGGATGTTTCTCATGTTGTTTTGTTTGTTGGATGTTTATTTTAAATGCGATGAAAGGTTAATATCTTATTTTATAATTTCAATTTTTATTGGTTCACCTTTCCAGGGGAAATGAATTTTGAGCCATCCATCCGTGAATTGATAATTTGCCGTTCCGGATAATCCAGATGATGATTTTTTGATTTCTTTTCCGTTCATCATCACTTTTGCAGGGGCTGATTTTTTTCGTACATCAAAGGTCATTTCCCGCTCTGCCGGCATTCCTTTCCAGTTGCCTTTTTTCGAAAGATTAATATTAATTTGCTGTGTTGTTTGGGTGCCAAGGTAAGAGATCAACTCAAAATTATGGTCCTTCAGGGCCTGGTTATCCAGCCCGTTATCTTCATACTGCACAAATTCGGAATGGGCATCCGGATAATAGCGAATGATGAATTTTTCGGATTTATAGTTGTCAACAGAGTTAATTGGTTTCATCATAGGAATAAAACTGCCTGCTTTTACGAATACAGGCAATTGTTCCAAAGTGACCGGATAATACAGCCATTGTTTGCCTGTATATTCTTTTCCGTCATTGAAATCAAACCATTTCCCTTCCGGGAGGTAGATCTTCAATTGTGTGATCCCTTTAACGATTACAGGCGCTATCAGCAAGTTGTTGCCCCAGAGGTATTCATTACTGATACCCACGGTGGTGGTGTCGGATGCATAATCATAATATAATGGCCGCATCAAAGGCGCGCCTGTTGTGGCATTCTGCCAGGCAAGTGTATAATTGTAAGGCATCATGGCATAGCGCAGCTTCATATACTTACGGACGATATCCTGTGTTTTGTCACTCCAGAAAACGGGTTCGCTGGGGATGCCGGAGCCGTGAGGTCGAAGAATAGGTGTAAACACTGCAAACTGGAGCCAGCGCGTATAAAGTTCATCGTCTTTTACGCCTTGTGCAAATCCACCCGCATCGGAATGGATATAGCCAAGGCCGTTCATACTCATGCTGAGCAGTAGCGGTAGCTGCGCCTGTAAACCTCCCCAGCTGCGGGAAACATCACCGGTCCATGGGTATGCTGCAAACCGCTGCGAACCGGCAAAGCCGGAACGCTGCAGGTGAAACAGCCTTGTTCCCGGATAATACTCGGCATATTTGTCGAAAAGCATTTTATCCCAGTAATGACCATAGATATTATGAACCTGGTCGGCTTTCCCGTTAACATGATAAATATCTGACGGATGGCTCTCCGGCTCGCCGAGATCGCCCCACCATGCAGCCACACCAATATCAATCTGCTTCTTATATTTCTGCCAGAACCAATCCCGGGCAGCAGGTTTGAAAATATCAATGAGACTGCCTGGTCCGAAATAGAATTGCTTGTCGACATAAGTCTTTCCTAGGCTATCTGTTACAAAAATCTTTTTGGCATCGGCATCCTTGTAGTTGGGTAAGGAGTCAATAACATAGGGTTCGGTGATCAGAATGGTTTTAACACCCAGTTTTCTGAACTTGCTGATCATTCCTGCCGGATCAGGCCAGTTATGTCTGTACCAGTCCAGATTTCCCAGGTGTCCCTGTATACTGTCTCCAAACCAGTAAAAATCGATGATGACGGCATCAATGGGGAAATCTTTTTTCTGCATCAGCGTAACGATACTGTCGGTTTCCTTTTGATTGCGATAGGCCATGCGGCTTTGCAGGTTGCCCAGGGCCCAGCGCGGTGGCAACGGCTGCCGTCCGGTGAGTTGGGTATAAGATTGCATGATGGCTGGCCAATCTTTGCCGGCGATTACATAATAGCGCAAAGTTCCACCCTTTGTTCCCCATTCCTGGACATCCGGATCACTCTTCCCTATATCGACATAACCTTTCTGGGGATTGTCGAACAGCACAGCATAGCGTTTTGATGAGAGCGTCATGGGAACCGAATAGTTGAGCATGGTAGCTCCCAATTCGTAAGCATAGAAGGGCCGGTTGTACAAAGGCAGTTTATAGCCACGGCGGTTCAGCGGGATGGCGCGTTCGCCGGCGCCATAAATGGCTTCGCCCGGGCTCAGCTTAAACCGCACGCCTTCGTTACCCGAAGCCTTAAAAAATCCGGTTCCCTCGCGCAGAATGGTATCACCTTTATAGATGAAGGCTAGATAAAAAGGTTCATTATTGGCGTAAATCTTCAGGTCACCACTCTCAAGCAATTGTCCTCTGGTGACTTTGGTCGTGTTTGACGTGACAGTTTCTGGTTTGATGACCACGGCGTTAGAAGAGTCCTGTTTGCCTGTTCCATCCGGCGAAAATGAGATCTCCAGAATTGTCTTCGTAAAGGGGCGAATGAAAACCGAACCACTGCTGGTAAGGGCTTTCCATCCGTCTGAAATTTTTTCCAGTTTTACCAGGCTGCGTTTTGAAAAAACAATGCTGCCCTGGATTTTCTCAGGAGGCTTATAGCCATTTACAGCAATGGTGATGTCCTCATTTTCCGTTGTTTTACCAACGATTGTGCCCTCGAGATTACGGAAAACAAAGGCAAGCTGCTGTGCCATATCCTCGGGACGCAGATTATAGAAGGACCTGATCTGCATTTTTAGCGAATACAGATTTTGGCCTTCGCGTTTCATGAGAACACGCTTGTCGTCGGTACCCCAGTTGCCGACAACGTATTTCCAGTCGTGCCCGTCGAGGCTCCTGTTTGTTATAACGCCGGTGTGCAGATAGATGTCTCCTTTGTAATCCTTTAATGTTTTGTTGCCCAGGGATGCATCGTAATAAATGGTTACATTTTCGTCAACCGGTGGATTTACGGGATCGATGCGTATGAGTTGGGAATATGCTGGAAAGGTTACGCAGCCGAAGAGTATTAGAAGGCCTTTTAGATATAAAGATTTATTTATTATTTTCATTCTTCATTCTTCTTTATTCGTTACGAAATTAGGAAACGCTGAAACACTGAAGCGCTGAAACACTGAAACACTGAAATCGAAGAATTACGTAATGGCAAATGGATGTTTTGCACAAATATGCAATTTCCTTGTTTCGAATTTACCGCGTCAGTTCAATAATCTTCACCGTTTTTGCAGGAACCGTTATCGAGTTCAGGTTCACTAGCGCAGAACCATCCAGCGCATCTTTCCCCTGACTGAACCCACTGAGGTTTTCTTTGTAACGTGCGGTTTCAACAATCTTTTCTGTTTTCCCGTTATTCATGACCACCATTACCGACTCTTTTCCAAGGGTGCGGAAATAGACATAGATTCCATCTTGAGGGATGTAATGCCTTAGTTTTCCTTCCTGGACAACCTTGCTTCGCTTATGAAAGTTGAGCAGCCTGGTCATGAAATCCAACATCGATTGTTGATCGGCCGAAAGGTTTGTGTTAGTAAAGACATTGGTTTTATCGCCAGCCCAGCCACCCGGGAAATCTTTGCGTTTTCCCGGATCACCCTTGAGGTCACCCCGGTCACTCAGGGCTTCAGTCCCATAATAAACCATCGGGATGCCACGTGTGGTAAACAGGAAAGCCAGGGCCATTTTAACATTTTCGACACTTTTTAAAGCCGCGTACATCCTTTCGGTGTCGTGATTGTCGGCAAAAGTGACGAGCCTTTGAGGATCGCTGTATAGGAAATCCTGACTTAGAATGTCGTAAAGTCTTGCCAGTCCGGTATCCCAGCCCTCCTCTTCGACAAAAGCCTTTTGAATAGCGAACATGAGCGGGAAGTCGAATACATTTGTCAGATGCGACCGGTAGCCGTCCTTATTAGGTGATTTGTCCAGATAATAGGCTACCTGGGATGCAGCGTTCATCCATACTTCACCTACTACATTGAAATTGGGATATTCGTCCCTGATGCGCTTATTCCACTCAATCGCAAAATCCTTGTCAGCATAGGGATAAGTATCCTGCCGGATACCATCAAGGCCGGCAAATTCAATCCACCATATACTGTTTTGGATCAGGTAATTGGCTACATAAGGGTTTTTTTGATTGAAATCAGCCATCGACGTGTCGAACCATCCTTTTTCCATCCTGTTTTTATCAAACTCAGAAGCGTATGGATCTGTGGTTACAGGGGCGCGAAAGTTTGATCGTGTAAATTCAGGCCAAACATTTACCCAGTCCTGCATGGGGAGGTCTTTCATCCACCAGTGGCCGGTACCGTAATGGTTGAACACCTGGTCCATAATTATTTTAATTCCTTTGGCATGCGCAGCATCCGCCATTGCCCGGTAGCTGTCGTTGGTGCCAAACCGGGGGTCTATCTTATAAAGATCGGTAACGGCATAGCCATGATACGAGTGATCGGGCATGTTATTTTCAAGTAACGGCGTATTCCAGATGGCGGTAATGCCAAGTTTCTGCAGGTAGTCAAGGTGGTCCGTTATGCCTTTTATGTCGCCTCCATGACGACCATTAGGGTCCGAGCGGTTGGCCTTTTCGAGCATCCCGGGCATATCATCATTTGAAGGATCGCCGTTGGCAAAACGATCGGGCATGATGAGGAGCAAGGCGTCAGCCGTGGTAAAGCTTTTACGCATTGCAGAACCGACGGCGCGCTTTTTCAATTCATATGCTATGGATGAAACCGTATCTTTTCCCTTGCTGAAGAGGATTTTAACCGTTCCCGGTACAGCCGCATTGCCCACATTCAGGTCAATAAAAAGGTAGTTGTTGCCTGCATTTTTCACTTTCAAGATCGAGACACCTTTTGCTTTTGTCGAAGCCACGGTGTTGCCAATATCCGTCCCGTGAACCATCAGCTGAACTTTATTTTCTTTCATGCCGGTCCACCAGAAAGGAGGTTCAATATGGTCGATATTTACCTGGGCATAATTATAACCTGTAATAAGCAAGAATGCCAGGAGTGCTGCAATTTTCTTCATAACTAATATGATTAACTTAGGCCTAACATTGGTCACTTATGACTGAAATAGGTTGAACAAATATACTTTGTAATTCTGAGTAAACAGCATTATTTACCCGATAGTTGCTTTGTCCGGGCTGTGGATCTGATAAGAGAAAAAGTTACAGATCTAAAGTTTTGTAATATGTTACTGATTATAAGGGGCACACCAAAAGATGCCGTGATTCCCGGCATCTTATTGAAGAATAAATAAACAGAATATATTGGGAGTTATTTGTTCCCGGGAATAACCATGATGGGGCATGGCGGATCTTTGAGCAACTCTTCACTTACGCTGCCGATGAATGCCCTATATAGAAAGCCATGGCTGTGGGCCCCTACAATGATAAGATCGACATCTAACTGAACAGCCTTGTCGTAGATGGTAGTGGCTATGGGGCCTGATACCAGGACGTTTGAGGCTTTTATACCTTTCTTTATAAGAAAATCAACAATGGCATCCAGGTCACGTTGCTCGCGGTGCCATTCTTCTGCAGAATAATCCAGAATTACCGGGGGGCTGATCTCGGACCCCGAATATACCGGGGTGGGAGGAATAACATGCACCACGAAAACTTCTGCTTTATATACCCTGGCCAAATCAGCAGCCTGTGAAGTAATATCCGTGGAAAGGTCAGAAAAATCAGTAGTGACAAGGATCTTTTTTATCATATTCCCTATAGGTTATTAATACATCTGTGCCATAAAGATAGTTAAAACCAAGAAGTGAAGCAAGTGGAGAGCGTCTTTTATAATTTGAACAGGATGCCGGTACGCAATCCGGTGGAGAATGACCTGAAATTTGAACCGTTATAGATGGGATTGAAATAATACTTCAACGTAGGTTCAATGGATAGACTCCAGCGTGTATAAAGGTGATAGTTAAAATTAAAGCCGGTAAAAAGGTCGAAGTGTGTCTGGTTGATAGTAGGGATATTGGATTCCGTTTTTCCAAAAAATGTATTTGACTGGTTACGCAGCGCATCATACAAAGGTCCGCTTACCCTGGGTTGGTTGTTAAGCAGCAGTGAGATCCCACCTCCAACCTGGAGTTTAGTGCTGAACCGTTTGCTGGAATAAATGCGTTTTCCCGCACCAATCGTGTAATAGAGGAAGGAAGACCTTTCTTTTCCCGAAATGTCTATTGATCCTGAACTTACCAATGCAGCGCGCAAAGTATCACCGTTGTTGATAAATTTGTCACTTCCGTTTGCCAATGCACTGTTGAAGGATGCATAGCTCGTCTTGTATTCAATGGGTGTCGACTGGTACGAAATTCCCAGTCCAGTCTGTAAATCGATCGATGGCAGCTGGTATTGTGCCATCAATGCAAAGGTCTGAAAGGCAGATGAGCCGTCAGCTGATTTTATGGATGGCTCGGGGAGGTAGTTGACACCGACTGACATGCCTTTTGATTGATTGGTGAAGGCGTGCGCAGGTGGCGACGGAAGTGCGTTTTTCAGGTTCCGTTCAAACAGCCAGTCACTTAACGTGTCCTTTTGGTTCATTTGCCTGCCAATAACAGCTATGGCACCCACAGGCAAATGTGTTGAATGGGCTTCGCTGTTTAGCTTTGCAGGCTTCATTTGCAAAGGGTGCATGGTAAATGCAATTAGTGCTAGCCTGGAATTAATTGAAGGTAAGGAATTTTCAAAAGGTATATCATTATGATATCCGGGGGCAGAAGGTATTTCCCTGTCTGGCTTTCGTGCCAATGCAATCCGGGGTTCCAGGCGAGTTGCAATATTTTGTCTTTCACCGTCAGTTAGGACAAAAGCTTCGCTTCTGTTTGGTAAATTCATTTTATTTTGCGGCGCCACATGCGCTGGCACCAAATTAGTCAGTAAGCCTGAAGACCGGGGCTTCATGGATTCCGGGCGCAATAAACCGCTCAGCAAAAAGGCAAGAAGAAGCGTAGCGGCGATTCCGGAAGCAATAAATCCGATCCTTAATGCCTTCCTGCGGACAAGACCGTGTTCAATGCGCGTCCAGAGGCCAATAGGTGGTTCGTGTTCCGGCAGTGTGGCCAGCTTTGCCTGGAATCGTTCATTGACGAGATCGTTATTCATACGGGATTCAATCTGATCCCACATGCCCTCCGGAGGAGCGTGTTCAGGAAGATGCTTCAGCCATATATTTTTCCCGTTCTCGTTCATTTTTGATCTGTTTTCATTGTCAGACGCTGCTTCAATAAGAGCCTGGCATGGAACAATTGTGATTTGGAAGTTCCGGCAGTAACATTCAGCATTTTGGCGGCCTCGGCATGCGTATAGCCTTCAACTTCAACCAAAAGAAAAACTGTGCGGCAACCATCGGGAAGCGAGAGAATGGCTTTTTCAAGATATTCGCTGTTCATGGACTCAGGAACCTGAATAGCCATTTCATTATGGTAAGCGCCATCAAGCATTTCCAGGTCCAGCCTTTTTTCCCTGCGAAGTATGTGCAATGCCGAGCGGACCACTATTGTTTTGATCCAGGCCCCAAGCGTGGAACTTCCACGAAACTGCCCTATGTCGCGGTAAACCTGGATAAAGGCATCCTGTAAGGCATCCTGTGCATTTTCATGGTCGTTCAAGATACGGTATGCCATTGAAAACATGGCAGTACAATATTTATAGTACAGTTCGCGCTGGGCAATACGATCATTCCGGGTGCAACCTTCCACAAGGTCCCGTTCAAGATCATTTAGCCGGTGGTTCAATTGCACGGTTTCCTGCAAGCCGCTCTATTTGTTAAAGTTTAATTGCCTTGAGCTGTTTTTGGCTGATGGCCATTTTCAGAGCTTCATGTGAAGATTAATTTAAAAATCTTACAAACAAATATACATTACTCATTCGGATTCATCGCCGTGCCGATAAATAGCAGTGTGCCGCTCGACTTTTCCTGGATGAAAGGCACGCAATCACGATCAAGGTGAGCAATAACTGAAGGGGTTTCATATGCGAATATTGTTTAAATATAATAAAGGGTAAAGTTAATCCCAAATGGTTGGAATAGGGTGTGGGAATTACCCAAAACTATCTGCTGCCTTTTCACCGGATAAAAGGCTCGATTCACCGAATAATTATTCCGGTCTGCTAAAGTTTTGAGATATTTGATTAAATATTTTACAGAATACCATAGTATTGTCCTTATGTTCATATTCGCCTGCTCTAGTGAATAGAAAAAATCTAACATCAATTCAACACTAAAATTTTATCAATAAACAAATCCTCTTATGAAGACCGCCTTAAGATCGTCTCGCCTGTATGCTTATCTGTTCATCTTCGCACTCCTGTTCCCGGGCACCTTTCAGTTGCTTGCTCAGGACAAACCATTGGTCAAATCCAAAGCAAAGACTGAAATGAAGTCCGGCTCCAAACCTGGCAATAAGGGAAAGGCAAATGATGCCAGCAAAGAAAAACCCAAATCAGATTCGATTCAGTCGTCGACCTTCGGCGGGTTGAAATGGCGCAGCATCGGTCCCGCGCTCACCTCGGGCCGCATTGCTGACTTCGCCGTGAATCCGGCAAAAAACAGCGAATATTATGTGGCTGTTGCTTCAGGGCATGTATGGAAAACCACCAACCGTGGAATCACCTTTGATCCCGTATTTGACAACTATGGTTCCTATTCAATAGGATGTGTAACCATTGATCCGGCCAACCCGAATGTGGTGTGGATCGGCACAGGGGAGAACAATCACCAGCGTGTGCTTGGTTATGGCGACGGCGTTTATAAGAGCACTGACGGCGGCAAGGCTTGGAAGAACATGGGTCTCAAGGATTCGCGGCAAATTGGGAATATTTTAATTGACCCCCGCAACAGCGACATCATTTTTGTTGCTGCCGAAGGTTCTGTTTGGGGCCCGGGCGGTGACCGGGGATTATACAAATCAACGGACGGGGGTAAATCCTGGAAAAAAGTCCTGGAAATCAGTGAAAATACAGGGGTGAACAATGTATTACTTGATCCCCGGAATCCTGATGTTATGTATGCTTCCAGCGAGCAGCGCCGCAGGCATGTGTTCACCAAGATTGGTGGTGGTCCTGAAACGGCCATCTACAAATCAGCCAATGCCGGAGAAACCTGGGATAAGCTTAAATCGGGCTTGCCCGCAGGGGATATGGGAGGGATCGGACTGGCCATTTCCCCGGTTGATCCCGATATGATCTATGCGATCATTGAGGCGACTGATGGTGGCGGATTTTATCGTAGTACCGACCGCGGGGCTTCATGGCAGAAGATGAGTGATCATACAGCACAGGGGCAGTATTACAACGAAATAACCTGCGACCCGAAGGATGCAGATAAGGTCTATTCTACCGAAACCATAACCCAGGTCACTGAAGATGGCGGAAAGACCTGGCGGCCTGTTGGCAACAACAAACGCCATGTTGACGACCACGCGATCTGGATTGATCCTTCCGATACACGACATTTCCTGATCGGAGGTGACGGCGGAATTTATGAGTCGTTTGACGGGGGTAAAGAATTCCGTTTTGCAACAAATCTGCCGGTGACCCAGTTTTACCGCATTCAGGCTGACAACGCGCTGCCTTTTTACAATGTTTACGGCGGCACACAGGATAACAACAGCCTGGGTGGGCCATCGCGTTCAACTTCAAAGGGTGTCGTCAGCGACGATTGGTTTGTTACCAATGGCGGTGATGGTTTCTGGTCGCAGATTGACCCCGTGGATCCGAATATCGTTTATGCAGAAGCACAATATGGGAATATGGTCCGCTTCGACAAACGCAGCGGCGAATCAATAGATATAAGGCCTGAGCCCCGTGAGAACGAAGATTCTTACAAATGGAACTGGAATACACCCTTGCTGATAAGCCCACATTCGCCCACAAGGCTTTATTGTTCGGCCAACAAGGTGTTTCGCAGCGACGACCGCGGGAATAGCTGGCAGGTGATCAGTGATGACCTCAGTGCGGGAATCGACCGCGAAACCTGGCCGGTGATGGGCAAATACTGGAGCGCAGATGCTGTGGCCAAAAATGTCTCCACGTCGTTATATGGCATTGTCATTTCTCTTGATGAATCCCCGGTGAAGGAAGACCTGCTCTATGCCGGAACCGATGATGGGTTGATCCGGGTAACAGAAGATGCCGGCAAACACTGGTCGAAAGTGGACGGGTTTCCAGGCGTGCCTGCAAATACTTACGTCAGCGATGTATTTGCCTCGCGCTTTGATGAAAATGTGGTTTTTGCCTCTTTCGACAACATGTTGCGTGATGACTTTCATCCTTATTTATTAAAAAGTTCAGATAAGGGCAAAATCTGGAGTTCCATTGCAGGAAACCTTCCTGCAAAAGGAACAGTACATACGATTCAGCAGGATTTTGTGAATCCAGACCTGCTTTTTGTTGGCACCGAATTTGGGTGCTTTTTCTCCAATGATGGCGGAAAAGTCTGGGTGCAGCTTAAATCGGGAATGCCCCCGATCCCTGTAAAGGACATTGCCATCCAGAAACGCGAAAACGATATTATAGTGGCTACTTTCGGCCGCGGGATCTATATCCTTGATGACTACAGCCCATTGCGTACCGCCAACAAAAAACTCCTGGAACAGGAGGGGAGTATTTTTCCCGTAAAAGATGCATTAATGTATATTCAGGTGGATAGGCGCTATGGTGAGGGGTCCACATATTATGAGGCCAAAAATCCGGATTTTGGTGCTGTTATTACCTATTCACTGAAAGCAATACCTGAAACGCTGAAAGCCAAACGGCAAAAGAAGGAGAAAGTTCTTTTCAAAGCAGGTGATATGATACCCCAGCCATCCGAAAGTGAACTGAAGGCAGAAAAGAATGAAATTGCCCCCTACCTAACATTCACCATATCGGATGCAACCGGTAATGCTGTCCGCACGCTGAATATTGCTCCGGTAGCCGGAATTGGCCGCGCTGTATGGGATTTGAGATATCAATCCACCGATCCGGTTAAGCCTGTTGAAAAGCTGGATCCGCTCTCCGGGACCCATGGTGGTGTTTTGGCCTTACCGGGCAAATACACTGTTACCATGGCCATGACTGCGGCCGGAGAAACAAAACAGTTAGCCGGACCGGCAGAATTTAATGCTGTTGCGCTTGGCAACACCACCCTACCGGCCGCCGACAGGCAAGCCATGGTAGCGTTTAACAAAAAGGCATCTGCAATTTCAGGCGTAATGCATGGCACCGAGCAATATGCCAACGGGCTTAACACACGGTTGCACAGTATTGTCCAATTGCTCAGTGGAACTGCCAATACTTCCCCCGATCTGAAGCTAAAGGCTGCTGACCTTTCAAAACAGATTGATGATATTCTGTTTGCTTTTAATGGCAAGACACCAGCGGCTAGTGAAGAGGAAAATCCACCAGCTCCGGTTCCTTTGTTTTTGCGCCTGGACAAGATTGCCGGTGCAAGCTGGGGATCGACGGCAGCGCCCACGCAAACACAGCAGGAATGTTATCGAATCCTTTCGGATGAATTTCCTCCCTTATATGCAAAGATAAAAACGATTGGCGAAGTGGATCTGCCTGCACTCGAATCGGCCTTAAATGCCATAGGTGCACCTGCAACACCAGGTCGTTTGCCGGAGTGGAAAAAATAGCTCAGATGTTTATTTCTTTGCGAAATGCAAGGAGGCTGCCTTTGACCGGGGCAGCCTCATGCATTTTATGCCGTAATGAAAAGATTATTTAAGTATGAATTTATCTGATTTGTTTCCTGAGGCATTCTGCAATGTCATGATATAAATTCCCTTCGGTAAATTACTGAGGTCGAGAACAACATTGCTGTTGTTTTTAGATGCGTATTTGGTTGCGTAAACGGATTTTCCTGAAGTATTCAGTATCCGCAGTGTTCCATCGCCATTGCGCATCGATTCGGGGATGGTAATGGTAAATTGTCCGTTGCCCGGATTAGGGGAAATCATGGCGTTTGAAAGCGTTGGCGTTGAGATTCCTGTATTCACATGCTCCGTAACCAAAAGTGTGCTTAATGTTGTTGGCCCTTTATAATTAAGCGCAAAAGCACCATAAAAGGTAACATTACCGGTTCCTGTTGCTGGTGCTGTCCAGGAGAATGTCCATGCTTTTATGGCAGATGAAGCACTTGTATGTGTTACATATTTCCCGCTGCTAATGAGTTGGCTATTTGTTCCAGCGGCAAGCGTCCCAAGCAGGGTTCCGGCTGTATTTTGCGGAGAGACTTCGAAACCATATTTGCCCGAGCCGGCAAGCGAATTCGTCGCAGTTATCTGGTAAGTTGTGCCGGGAACATAGCCACCTGCCGGAATGGTGGAGGTGATCCAGCCGGCGGCGGTCGCAGCAGTTCCTCCGTGGCATTGTGCGCAGTTATTAGCATCTCCGGGCGATCCTGTTACGCTTGCCGGGGCGCCACCGGGGTAAAATGCTGCAAAACCACTCAGCAGAACCAAGCC
>JBBRRV010000069.1:0-15938 GCA_038246075.1 Bacteroidales bacterium | reverse complement strand
ACCTACCGTAAAGGATTACGGTGACAATGATGAATCATCGAAAGGCCGGCGATTCGCGTTCTATAACGACCAGTTTTATTTTAAGACGACGGCCGAAATGAACAAGTTGTTTCATGATATTCCGCAGGCTATCGACAATACTGGTGAAATAGCCGACAAAGTGGAGTTTCTTGAGCTGAGGAAAGACATTTCGTTGCCGGATTTTGTGATCCCTGACGGGTTTAAGTCGCAGGACGATTACCTGCGTGATATGACGTTTAAAGGGGCACTGGAACGCTACAAGGAAATTACAACGGAAGTAGATGAACGGCTGAATTTCGAGCTGTTCACCATCAAAACTATGGGATTCGCCGGCTACTTTCTGATTGTATCCGATTTTATAAAAGCCGGGCGCAACATGGGTGTGTTTATCGGCCCCGGAAGAGGATCGGCGGCCGGTTCTGTTGTCGCTTTTTGCCTGGGCATCACCAATATAGATCCCATTAAATATAATCTGCTTTTCGAAAGGTTTCTGAATCCCGACCGTAAGAGCATGCCTGATATCGATACGGATTTTGATGACGATGGCCGGCAGAAGGTAATCGATTACGTGGTGGAGAAATACGGCCGCAACCAGGTAGCCCAGATCATTACCTTCGGAACCATGGCGGCTAAGAGCAGCCTGAAAGATGTGGCCCGCGTTCTGGAAGTGGAGCTGTCGGTTTCCAATGAAATGGCGAAGCTGGTACCCGAAAAGCCGGGGATCAAATTGCGACGGATGCTGCTGGCACCCATTGACGGCGATGGCGGTTTAAAGGATAAGGAGAAACTAAGTCCCGAAGAGCTGGATGCGGTGAAGAAATTACGTGATATCGCCGCCGGCAGTGATATAAGGGCAAAAGTGATCAAGGAAGCCCTCATCCTGGAAGGCACCGTTCGTGGAACGGGTATACATGCCGCAGGTGTCATCATTGCACCCTGCGACATTACGGATATTATCCCGGTGGCCACCTCCAAGGAATCGGATCTGCTCGTTACGCAATACGATGGCAGGCTCATTGAAGATGCCGGTGTCATCAAGATGGACTTCCTGGGTCTCAAAACCCTTTCCATTATCCGCGACGCCATGGCGCTGATCAAAAAACATCATGGCATTACCATCGATATCGACAATCTCCCCCTCGACGACGATCAGACCTTCGAACTTTTCCAACGCGGCGATACCAATGCCATCTTCCAGTTTGAGTCGGGCGGCATGCAGAAATACCTGAAGGAACTTAAACCCGACAAGATAGAGGATCTCATCGCCATGAACGCGCTCTTCCGTCCGGGTCCAAAAGAATATATTCCAAGCTACATCCTGCGGAAATTCGGGAAACAAACCATTCATTACGACCTCCCTGCGATGGAGGAATACCTAAAGGACACCTATGGTATAACCGTATACCAGGAACAGGTGATGCTGCTTTCCCAGAAACTGGCAGGTTTCAGCAAAGGAGATGCTGACACCTTGCGTAAGGCGATGGGTAAGAAGAACATGGATGTGCTGAATCAAAAGAAACCGCTGTTCATGGAAGGCTGTAAAAAAAACGGCCACGATCTCAAAATCTGCGAAAAGATATGGGCCGACTGGGAAGCTTTTGCTTCTTACGCCTTCAATAAGTCGCATTCCACATGCTATGCGATTGTGGCCTATCAGACGGCTTATCTCAAGGCGCATTATACGGCTGAATTCATGGCTTCCACGCTCACGCATAACCTGAACGACATCAAAAAGATCACCTTCTTCATCGACGAATGCAGACGGATGAATGTTCATGTGTTGCCTCCGGATGTAAATGAATCGGACCTGAATTTTACGGTAAATAAAAAAGGAGAGATACGTTTCGGCATGGCTGCCATTAAAGGTGTGGGCGAAGTTGCCGCTCTCAGCCTGATCGAAGAACGGGAGCTGAACGGGCCTTTCCGTACCATTTTCGATCTGGCGGGTCGCGTTAATCTGCGTTCCGTCAACAAACGCTGCCTCGAGGCCCTGGCGCTTTCCGGCGCCTTCGATGGCTTTGAAGGAACACACCGTGCACAGTACTTTCAGAAAGAAGCGTCGGATGATATGATCTTTCTCGAAAAAATAATACGGCACAGCAGCAATCTCCAGGCCAGAAAGCAATCGGCACAGGCTTCACTTTTTGGTGAAGTGGTCGAAACGGAGATGCCTGAAATACGCCTGCCGGCCTGCGAACCATGGACTTTCCTGGAGCAGTTGAACAAGGAAATGGAAGTGACCGGTTTCTATATGTCGGGTCATCCGCTCGACGATTACCGCGATGCGATTGAATTTTTCTGCAATACGGCCCCCGGCGATGTCAGGGATGATCTCACCGGTTTCAAGGGAAGAGACATCACCATGGCCGGCATCATCAATATGGCCCAGCACAAGACCACTAAAAACGGAAAGCCCTGGGGCAGTTTCGTGCTTGAGGATTTCAGCGGTTCCCTGCGGTTCATGCTCTTTTCGGAAGATTATCTGAAGATGAAACATTTTCTCACCGATGGAACCATCGTACATTTGAAAGCGCGTGTCGAAAACAGGTTCAACCAGCCCGATAACTTTGAACTTAAAATAGTACAGCTGACCCTGCTGGCGGAGGTTATGGATAATTTCCCCAAACAGGTTACCCTTTTTCTCCCCCTCGACGAAATTGATGAACTGATGGTGAGTAGCGTTTCCGGAATGGTAAAAGAAAATAAGGGTCATAGTCCTTTTCGCATCATCGTTACCGACCAGGAATCGAAAATAGCCCTGGAGCTGCAGAGCCGCCAGCGAATTTTATGCGCCAATCTGGTTCAGGCATTGCGCAAGTATAATCCCGATTTTCAGCTTAAAGTAAGTTAATTGCCGCAGATATGTGAAAATCGCTATATCAGTCAGGCTACTTTATAAAACATGTATCTTTGCCAAAACACCTATCATATCAATCGATTTTAAAAAGAAATATTATGGCCATTCAATTTACTGATGCAAATTTTGATGAAATAGTTCTGAAGGCTGACAAGCCTGTTATTGTTGACTTATGGGCTGAATGGTGTGGTCCTTGCCGCATGGTTGGACCTATCGTGGAAGAAATTGCCAAAGAATTTGAAGGCAAAGCCGTTGTTGGTAAACTCGATGTGGATAGCAATCCTGGCATGACTTCAAAATATGGGATCCGCAATATCCCTACAATTTTATTCTTTAAAGGTGGCGAAATAGTGGACAAGCAAGTTGGAGCCGTGCCTAAATCAGTGCTGGTTGCCAAACTTGAAAAACTGCTGTAATAGCTGTTTCAGGAAGAGGCTTTGCAAGTTGTAAGCCTGTTTTTAAAGCATGAGAGAACCTTTTAAAGGGGAGCGGGAAATGCCGCATGGCTTACCTATTGGTGAAAGCAGGAAACAGCTATAAAACTACGGTTTAGTTATGTCCTATCAAATCGACCAGCAAAGACTGGAGCAGTTCGGTTCGCTCGAATTCCTGGCAAGGCAGGTGGTAGAAGGCTTTATCACAGGCCTGCATAAGAGTCCTTTTCATGGTTTCTCCGTGGAATTTGCCGAACACCGGCTATATAACCCCGGCGAATCCATCAAACATATCGACTGGAAACTCTATGGCCGCACCGACAGGCTGTATGTGAAACGTTTTGAGGAAGAAACCAACCTGCGCTGCCAGCTGGTGATCGATAATTCATCGTCCATGTACTTTCCCCAACAGGAAATACACTCCATTGATCATCCCAATAAAATTACGTTTTCCATTTACGCTGCTGCCGCCATCATGCAATTCCTGCGCAGGCAGCGCGACGCTGTCGGCTTAAGCATTTTTTCGGACCTTGTTGAAAAGCATACACAGGCCAGGTCGAGCACGGTTCACCATAAATTTCTCGTCACCGAAATGGAGAAAATGTTGCAACCCCAGCCCATGGAAACACGCAAGGTTACCCACGCCGCTGATGCGCTCCATTTCATTGCAGAAAATATCCACAAACGTTCACTGGTGATTATTTTCAGCGATATGTTCGAAAGTGAAAATACGGGTGAAATATTTGCTGCCTTGCAGCACCTGCGGCACAATAAACATGAGGTCATTCTTTTTCACGTTGTGGATAAGGCAAAAGAACTCGGATTCGAATTTGAAAACCGGCCTTACCGCTTTGTGGATCTGGAAACAGGTGAACAAGTGCGTGTACAGCCGCGCGAGGTAAAAGAAGCATACCTCAGGGCTATACACGCATTTGATCATGAACTTAAGCTGCGCTGCGCGCAATACCGCATTGACCTGGTAGAAGCCGATATCAACAGGGGGTTCCAGCAGGTGTTGCTGCCCTACCTGTTAAAACGCGAGAAACTATATTAACGGTTTACATGGTTTCATTTCCCGCATGTAAATCCCGCTGCCGGTTATTGTTTTAGCATGATGATTTTCTGTGCATATATCCGGTCGTTGTTAGAATTTAACGTCAGTAAATAGAGTCCTTCAGGCTGAAATGTATTGATGCTGAAAGGTAAACCACCTCTTATCAATTGCCGGTATACGCGGTTGCCTGTCATATCATACAGCGAAAGTTCATATGCTTCTCCGGCCTTTAACATGCCGCACCTGATAAGTGAGCCGGGCACATATGGGTTTTGGAATTCACAGGCCAGGGCATCAGGCTTTGGACTGGTAACGTCAGTCATAAGGGAGTAATAATAGACACTCTTTAACTGGTTTAGCCAGCCATTGGTGCCGGTATTCCATTTCTGTGTTATATTGTTTAGTATCAGGTTGCTCTGATTATATTCAAAAAGGGAACGTGACCCAAAGGTCAAAAATTTATACCAGAATTCAACCGGCTGCCCAGCACTGTTGAATATAGCCCGTGATACATCAACCCAGATGGTTGTCCAATCCTGCGACAGGATCTCCTGTGTTTTGTAATCGGCAAAATAGGTAATATAGGTCCGGGATGAATTTGCCCAGGCCGGCACTGTCAATGTGTCGTCCCAGGTTTCCTGTAATTCAACTGAAAGGTGATTATTCAAATAGGTATAAGTGTTCCTGTGGTTATTTATCCAGGCTTTCGTTGCATCATCCCATGTTTGTTTTAGATCGACTGAAACAAGATTATTCAGATAGGTATAGGTCGTCTTTGTATCTCCTATCCACGCCGATGTTACCAGATCCCAGTTTTCAACTAATTCAACTGTAATGAGGTTATTTTGATACGTATTCGTAGTGCGGGTAAAGCCTATCCAGCTTGATGTAGGTATATCCCAGGATTCATCCAATAGCTGCGCCTCGAGTGCAGTTGTTCCAACATAGGTATAAGTAGTCCTGAACCCATTAATCCATGCCGAGCCAACCCAATTACTGGTTGTCCATGTGGAGGTAAGTGTATCGTGAATATATACATAGTTATCCTTTAAAGCATTATCCCAGGTTTTTGTGACTATATTATAGTTTTTGTAAATTTCCTCCACCGGTTGATTGAATGCATCGGGCGTGCTTAAAAGGCGGGAGCCACCGGTAATGGTATAAGTTAATGGATTCCAGTTCATGGAATAATGATCCAGTTCAAAACCAGTATTATTTATATTGGCGTACTCTCCAATAAACCAGGTTTGAAGTATGCGGTTGTAGAAATACCATTTTTCGACGAGTGCCTGGTGATGGGTATTGAACGTGGATGAATCGCGTTCATAAGGAACCCAGGCACTTTGTAGGGTATCCCAGTCATCATAACGTCTTATGAGCTCGTCGCCGCTCGTGTTATATACCGTTTCAGTACGGTTAACGTTTCTCCATCTCCCGGCACTGTTACGTTTGCTTAGAAGTTCGCTGGTTTTTCGCCCCTGATTATCATAGGTATAAAGGGTGCGGGTTGAAGCCTTGACATTCCATACGCTCGCGACAGTATCCCATTTAAACTCGTAAATACTGTCATTCACCTGAAAAGTGCCAGCTCCGGACAAGGGGCCGTTTTTTAGCTGCCGGTTCGTTTGCAGGGGTAAAAGCGATTGATTAATACCCGGGATCGAAACCTGGGACCGGGGAAGCTGATGCTGATTCTTTATCCAGGTCTGAAGTTTGGCATCCTTCACTGCCTGATGCCTGCCCTGAGACTTTTGAGCATGCAATCCAGCGGAAAAAATTACAAGGATTGCTAATAGTAGCGCGTTTTTCATAATTTGCGATTTTGAAGGTAATGTGATACCGTTAATCTTCAGCAATGCCGAAACAGGTATCACATAAGTTCCGGCAATACAATAATTATTTCTGCTCACCAGGGGACATCCCCGGGCTTATCAGGCTAAAAATGTGTCCTAAAACCTATAATGGTTAGACATTTTAAAAAAAAATCAAGTAAATGCTGTTGAATTGGCAGCTACCGGTGCACCGTGGAGCAGGATCAGCGTTTTCGGAAAGGAATAGTTCCCTGGTCCCGGACTATTATTTTATTTTGCCCGGGATGCGGAATGGCAGTCAGTAGTCATGGTACAACCTGTAATACGATAGATTATAGATGTATCCGAGCACAATTGAATAAACCATTAATATAAAATGACTAAACAACTTACTTAAATAAAAGTTTTTAGGTTATTATAGAAATCAAAATAACCTTGTGAGCAATTGAGATGATGAGGGGATTTCAAGCTGATTTCAAAAAAAAAGCCCAGTCAGGCTTAAGCTTTGTATGAATCGGACAGTTATTTTCAGGTAATGCTTAATCAGGCTGATTAAATTTGTTCATATACCTTAATATCCAGTTTTTCTTATGGAGGATGTATGGCGTCGGCCGAACAGGGCTCCAGTTTCGCGGATTTGGTAATACCGCTGCGATCAGCGCGGCTTCGCTACGGGTAAGGTATTTGGCAGGTTTGTGGAAATAGGTTTGCGATGCCATTTCTGCGCCATAAATGCCATCACCCATTTCAATTACATTCAGGTAAACTTCCATGATACGCTCTTTGCTCCATGTGAGTTCAATAAGCCCCGTAAAGTATAGCTCCAGTCCTTTGCGCAGGTAGTTGCGGCCAAGCCAGAGGTAAACGTTTTTAGCTGTTTGCTGCGATATGGTGCTTGCACCTCTCAGTTTTTTGCTGCGCTCATTCAGTTTGCGTGCTTTCTCTATGGCTTCAAAATCGACACCAAAATGCTCCATGAAATTATTATCCTCCGAGGTGATGACGGCTTTTACCAGGTTTGGCGAAATTTCGGAAAAGGGTATCCAGTGTTTGCTCATCTTAAGCTGCCTGCCTTCGGCCAGTTGTCCGATAACACGCATAATCATGATCGGGGTCACCGGAGGGGCAATAAAGCGGTAAATAACTGTTGTGAGGATTGTAGATATGAAAAAGAAGACAACTCCGAATTTGAGTACCCAGAAGACGCGGGAGGTGAGGGGGCGATTCTTCTTATTCATTTCAGGGAAAAGGCTTTAGCGACGGAACTTGTAGCGCGATAAATAATATTTTGAGAATGCAAATGTATTAAAATAATGGTAAGTTTGCGGCATATTACAATAAACCAAATCCTGCCTTTTTGCAGGTTTAACCGTACAGATTTTATGAGCAATTTCATCGGCATCCGTCACGAAGATAAATATGAGATGGAGCTTAGGGCTCCTTTAACCCCGCGTCATGTTGAACGGCTGATCAAGGGTAAGAAACTGGATATCATTGTCCAATCATCTGCAAAACGGATATTTAGCGACAGCGAATACAGCAAGGCCGGTGCCATAATAGCCCCTGACCTGCACCAGTGCAATGTCATTTTTGGCGTGAAGGAAATACCGGTTTCATTTTTTGAGGAAGCAAAAACCTACGTATTTTTCTCTCATGTCATAAAGGGTCAGAAATATAATATGCCCATGCTGCGCCGGATGATGGAACTCCAATGCAACCTTATCGATTATGAAAAAATCATCGATGAGCAGGGGAAACGAATGATATTCTTTGGTAAATATGCCGGACTGGCCGGGATGATCAACTCACTATGGTCCCTGGGACTCAGGCTGAAGCATTTTGGTTATGATACGCCGTTTGCCAACATTAAGCAGGCCCATTGTTATAATTCCCTCGCTGAAGCCCGCAAAGTAATTTCGGAAGTTGGCCAGATCATCGCCGAGGGAGGCCTGCCCCCCGATCTGCACCCTTTGGTATTTGGCTATACCGGATACGGCAATGTTGCAGCCGGTGCCCAGGAAATTCTGGGGTTGCTGCCCGTGAAGGAAATATCACCCGAAAAATTGCTTGCCCTGAAACAACGTAAGAAATTACCTGATAATATTGTTTACAAAGTCATTTTCAAGGAAGAAGACCTTTCGGCGCCGAACAATCCACAGGCACAATTTGACCTTAACGACTATTATACGAATCCGGGAAATTATCACAGCCAGTTTGACCAATACATACCGCATCTGAGCGTATTGCTCAATTGTATGTACTGGGACGACCGCTATCCCCGGCTCATTACGAAAGACTACCTGGAGACGCTGTTCGATTCCGGACGTCCTAAGCTGACCGTGATAGGTGATGTTACCTGCGATCCCGACGGCTCCATCGAATGCACTCACAAAGGAACCGTGATAGAAGATCCGATCTTTGTTTACAATCCGAAAACACGCAAGCCTGTCATGGGTTATGAAGGCGAAGGCCTGCTGATAATGGCTGTGGATATTCTTCCCAGCGAACTTCCACGTGACTCATCCAACGGATTTGCCGATGTGCTGGTGAATTTTGTTAAACCTATTGCAGACGCCGATTTTAGTGAGTCTTTTGAAGATCTGGACCTCCCCAGAGCCCTCAAAAGAGGTCTTATTCTTCACAATGGCAAACTGACGCCCGATTTCAAATACCTTGAGAAGTTTGTATCTGGCCAATAGAAAATAATCAATATTGTACATTTCGAAAGAACGGATTAACTTCAATTCGCTCCGTCGATCCATAAATAAATCACAATAATTTTAATTCCTATGAAAAAAGTCTTGATCCTCGGTGCCGGAATGGTGGTGAAACCCATCGTTACGCACCTCCTGGGCAAAGGAATGCAAGTTACCGTTGCCTCGCGTACCAAATCAAAAGCTGATGAAATCATCGGCGGACATCCAAACGGCAAGGCCGTTGCCTGGACTGTTGAAGATCAACCCATGCTCGAAAGCATGATCAGCAGCCACGACCTCACGGTAAGCCTGCTTCCGTATACACATCATGTGATGGTTGCAAAGCTCTGTATCAGGTTTAAGAAAAACATGATCACCTCTTCCTATGTCAAACCGGAAATGCAGGCGCTCGACGCTGAAGCACGCGCTGCTGGTATTATTATCCTCAATGAACTCGGTCTCGATCCGGGGATCGATCATATGTCGGCCATGCGTATCATCGATACCGTGCATGCTAAAGGCGGTAAGATCGAAGAATTTTATTCATTATGCGGCGCTTTGCCTGCACCTGAAGCAGCAACAAACCCATTCAAATATAAATTCTCATGGAGCCCCAAGGGCGTGGTGATGGCTGGCAACAACGACGCTATGTATTTGCGCCATGGCAAGGTAGTTGACGTTCCTACACATGATTTATTTAAGAAACCTTTCGTGGTTAGCTTCCCTGAAGTAGGGCAACTCGAAGTATACCCGAACCGTGATTCCATCGCCTATAAAGACATCTATGGAATCCCCGAAGCTACAACCATATTCCGTGGTACATTCCGTTTCAAAGGTTGGTGCGAAACCATCGATGCCATGAAGGGAATGAAACTTATCTCCTATGATAAGCTGGATATGACCGGAAAAACATATGCCGGATTAATGGCCATGCTCATTGGCGCTAAAGATGCAGATCAAATTAAGCAAAAAGTTGCCACTTACCTTGGCCTTGGTGTTAACGACTATGCACTGAATGCGATGGAATGGCTCGGATTGTTTGATACCACACCGATGAACCGTACAATCGATTCGCCTTTTGAAGTTACTTCCGACCTGATGATTTCGAAAATGGAATTGGGACGTGAAGAGCGCGACATGGTTGTGATGCAACATACTTTCCTTGCTTCTTATCCTGATGGCAAACAGGAAGTTGTCCGTTCGCGTATGCTTGATTTTGGCACGCTTGCAACAGATACTTCCATTGCCCGCACAGTTGCCCTTCCGGCAGCTATTGGCGCGGAGATGATCCTGAGTGGAGCTATCAAGGTAAAAGGCGTTTTTCGCCCTGTGACCCCCGAAATTTATATCCCGGTGCTGAATGCACTCGAGGATCTCGGCATACGCATGGTTGAAGAATATGGCCTTCCTGTGAGCGAGAATATCAAATAATTCCAGGGCCCTTTGCGCCCAGTATGAAGTAAATATACCCTGACAGTGTCCCAACGCTGTCAGGGTTGTTTTCGAACAGAAAATATAATTTCAGCGTACATAGCCTGTATCGCTGAAATAGAAATAAATTTACCGATTCATTCCGGAAGAATCATTTTCGGGTAAAATGCGAAAAGTTCAATTATGGCAAATTTTATCAAATGGATTGGCGGTGGACTGGGTTGGGCTTTTGGTGGCCCCATTGGCGGCATCATAGGCTTTCTCTTCGGAAGCATGTTCGATAGCATGAACGGAGCTGAATTTGAATATAACAACACTACAGGACAGCCAGCCACAACGCCCGGTGATTTCAGCGTGAGCCTGCTCATCCTTTCGGCTGCCGTAATGCGCTCCGACGAAAAAGTGATGAAATCGGAACTCGACTTTGTGCGTAATTTTTTTCTCAAACAGTTTGGCGCCGATTATTCAGAAAAACAGATGCTGATGTTGCGCGAAATCCTGAAACAGGAAATCAGCCTGCCTGAAGTTTGCCAGCAAATTAAACAATACATGGATTATCCTTCACGGCTGCAGTTGCTTCATTTCCTGTTTGGTGTGGCCTGGGCTGATGGTACCTTCCATCCCGCAGAAATTGAAACAATCGACCAGATCGGCCGTTTGCTGGGCATCCGCCAGCCCGATTATGCTTCCGTAAAGGCAATGTTCGTGAAAGATACGACAAGTGCGTATACAATTCTTGAAATTGACCCTGGGGCAACGGACGAAGAAGTGAAAAAAGCTTTCCGCAAAATGGCCCTCAAATATCATCCCGACCGTGTAACACACCTGGGTGATGATATTCAGAAGGCAGCGCACGTCAAGTTCCAGGAACTGAATAATGCCTACAATGAAATAAAGAAACAACGCAACATCGTGTAACCTATTTGCAACCGTTGAGTCTAACCTGAGAAATTAAATCTCAACACCATGCATAAGACATTCTTTAGTTCCGCCTTCTGGGGTATAGTCATCATCTTTTTTGGGGTGTCCATGTTACTCAGAAACTTTTTCGATTTTGATATTCCTGTTTTTACGATAGTTGCAGCAGGGTTCCTCATATTTTTGGGTATTCGCATGATCGCTGGCCGGGGGACAGGGTATGACAGTACAAATTCTGCCGTGTTCAGCGAACAGAAAATGGGCTTTGTACCGGGACAAAATAAATACAATGTACTTTTCGGTAACAGTCATCTCGATCTCAGCAAGATGGAGCTTACTGAAAGTAAATTAATTGAAATCTCTTGTGTATTCGGAGAATTCAGGGTGGCGGTCAACCGTGATACGAACCTTCAGATTTTCTCGAGCGCGGTATTTGGAAATTTTACCGCACCCAGCCAACAGAACAATGCCTTCGGATCCCTGGATTTCCGCTCACCAAATTTCGATCCTGCTAAACCTGTTCTCACCATCAGGGCTGAGGTCGTATTTGGGAATATAAAGGTTTTCTATTTCTGATAGTCCCGGATCAGTCATTGCGAAATCGCAGGAATGTGCCCAGTGGTAAGCGTTTCCCATTTTTGTCGGCGAGAAATATCTCGCCGCCTTCTTTTTTAGCCACACCCGGAAAATAGGAATTCACCAGGTTTTCCAGTACGAGTGCCGAAAAGCCCATGGAATAGAGATTTACCAGCAGAAAACTTTTGGACGGTAAAAGAAGCTTTTCACACAATTGAATCAGTTCATTGAGGTTTTCTTCCAGGATCCATTTCTCTCCGTCAGCGCCACGGCCATATGCCGGAGGATCAAGGATAATGCCATGGTACAGGCTTCCCCGTCTTACTTCGCGCTTTACAAACTTAAGGGCATCTTCCACAACCCATCGAATGCCGCTCAGTCCGCTGGCTTCCATATTCTCTCTTGCCCAGTTTATTACAGGTTTAACGGAGTCAACATGCACGACTTCGGCACCTGCGGCACAGGCTGCCAGGGATGCACCACCCGTATAAGCAAAAAGGTTGAGAACCTTCGGTTGCGGCATATTCATGTCTGATACAGCATCATAAATGTAATTCCAGTTTTCTGCCTGTTCCGGAAAGACACCGATATGCCGGAATGCCGTGAGGCCAAGCCGCATGCGCATGTTCATGGCCCTGTAAGGGTATTGGATAATCCATTGCTCAGGCATATCTTTGCGCAACATCCACCGCCCTTTTTCAGGGTCATTTTTCTCTTTTTTGAACCAGGCAGAGGCCAGTCGTTCCCATTCGTCGGTTGGCATTGAAGGATTCCAGATGGCTTGTGGTTCGGGGCGCAGCAGGTAATAAGGTCCGAAGCGTTCAAGCTTTTCGAAATTGCCCGAATCGATAAGTTCGTAGTCATCCCATGCAGATGGCGTGAGTAGTTTCATTAAAAGTTTTTTGTATGTTTATACGTCAGCGAACTTAGAGCCGCTCATCAATCAGCGCCTTATCAACAAATCCTTTGATGTCGAAAACCACTGAATCGTTATGTTTTAACGCTTTCATATCCAGGTTCAGAAATTCGTTATGTGCTACGGCAAATACGATGGCATTATAACCTGATTTTCCTTCGAGTGAGGTAATCAGGTCAACACCGTATTCATGCTTCACTTCAGCTGCATCGGCCCACGGATCGTAAACATCAACTTTACATTCGAAATCCGAAAGTTCCCTGATGACATCTATCACACGCGAATTTCGGATATCGGGACAGTTTTCCTTGAATGTAATTCCCAGCACAAGCACACGGCTGCCGGAAATGGTATGACCTTTATGTATCATGAGTTTGATCACACGGTTGGCCGAATAAATGCCCATGTTATCATTGAGTCGCCGTCCTGCCAGGATAATTTCGGGGTTGTAACCCAGTGACTGTGCCTTGTGGGTGAGGTAATAAGGATCAACACCAATACAATGCCCTCCTACCAATCCGGGTGAAAATTTAAGGAAATTCCATTTGGTGCCTGCGGCTTCCAGCACTTCATGTGTGTCTATGCCTATCCTGTTGAAAATCAATGAGAGTTCATTTACGAAGGCAATATTGATATCCCGCTGGGAGTTCTCGATAACTTTGGCGGCTTCTGCCACTTTGATGCTCGACGCCAGGTGCGTTCCGGCAGTGATGATGCTTTTGTAGAGGTTATCTACTTTTATTGCGGATTCAGCTGTAGAACCTGAAGTCACTTTCTTGATTTTTGTTACCGTATGCACTTTGTCACCCGGGTTAATGCGTTCAGGAGAATAACCACAAAAGAAGCCGGCATTGAATTTCATGCCGCTGAACTTTTCGAGCACAGGTACACATTCCTCTTCCGTAGCTCCCGGATATACAGTGGATTCGTATATAACGATGGCGCCCTCGCGCATAACCTTGCCGACAGTTTCAGATGCCTTAATAAGCGGTGTAAGATCAGGGCGCTTATACTTGTCGATAGGCGTTGGGACCGTGATGATGAAGTAATTACATTCCCTCAGGTCCTCAGGGTTGCTGGTATACACAAGCTGGTGCGCGGAAGCCAGGTCCTCTTTCGATGTTTCGAGCGTACGATCATAGCCCGACCTGAGTTCGGCAATACGTGGTTCGTTTATATCGAAACCTGCTACCTTAAATTTCTTGCCAAATTCAACGGCCAGTGGCAGTCCCACATAACCTAGTCCGATGAGTCCAATGTATTTCTCCTGTTCAATCATGATGATTTTATTTATGTGATGCTAATTTAAGTTTATGTTCTACTAACAAGCGATTATAGGTTAATGTTTTTTCTGTTGACAGGGGATAGGTTGAATTTTTCAGGAAAGCGCGCTGTTTTTTTGGCATAGAAAGCTTCAATGACGGCTAGGTCAGCCTCGTAATTTCCTGTGGGATAAAATACGTCTTCCAGCCCCGCAACTTTATGTTTGTAATCCAGGTAGCCAAAAATGATGGGAACTTTAGCCAGCATGGCAATATTGTAAAATCCTCGTTTCCAGTGCCGGTTCAGGCTTCGGGTGCCTTCGGGTGCAACAATAAGGAAAAATTCTTTCCTGACATGGAACTCATGGGCTACACTGATGACAACATTGCTGGCATGTTTCCTGTCCACGGGTACGCCACCCATAGCTCTGACAATCAGGCCCAACGGGAAAACAAAAGCTTCTTTTTTGATGAGGGAATGGGATTTTAGCCGCAGAATGGCGAACCCAAGGAAACCTATGACAAAATCCCAATTACTGGTATGGGGCGCCATGAGAACGATACAGTGCTTTATATCTTTCGGGATGGTTCCTGTTATTTTCCAGCCGAAAATGGTGTAAATTAATTTAGCGAGTAAATAGATCATGATTGAATTGCTGTTTTTTTAAACCGAAAGCATTACTGAAAGTGAATTGCCGCGTTCGGCTTAGGCTGTGCCTATGTCGAACATATATCTGCAGGCTGCAGCCTGCAAAATAATTACAATAGCGAAATATTTATCTATACAGCTATTCATTTTAACAGAGAAAGATGAGAAAGAACATTAAGCCCCCCCGACTCCCCTTCGACTGCGCTCAGGGCAGGCTTCTCGGGGTGACTGTGAATATTGATTCTACTAAGTTATACATAAGTAATACATAAATAATACATACGAAGGTAGTACTTGTTTGTGCCTTAATTTAATGATGGTCGTCATTTAGGGTTCGAAATGAACCGGAACATAATTTTCCATGCTCAGGCAAACTGCCGAAGCACAGGTTATGGCATAGCCTACAATGGTATCCCATTGCTTTTCGCTGAGTAAAGGCATTGAACCGGCTGTTTCTGCAATCCGGAACAATCCGTATAACAATCCTGCGTTAAAGCTATCGCCAGCACCTATTGTGCTTACAGCTGAAAGTTCAGGCACGGCATAGCTTTTTTTCATTCCCGAAGCATAAACCAGAACCTCCTGAGGGCCGCGGGTAATTAACAGATTTTGACAATAAGGACGCACGATGGCATAAATCGCATCAGGATCGGATAATCCAAAGATATGTGCAAAATCTTCGTCGGAACCCCGCACGATGCCGGCTTTGCTCATATTGCTATAAATAGCTTGTTTCATCGTGTTCAGATCGTGCAGGTGGGCTGCCCGGAAATTCGGATCATAAAGTGAAAAAACATTTGCCTGGCCGGCCACTTCCAATGTCCGGGTTATGTAAGGCCGCATATATGGACGAAGTGAAAACACAGAACCAAAGAGCAACAAATCACCCTTTTCGAAAATCGGTATCTCCCAGTCTACCGGTCCTGCAGGGTTTTGCTGGTAAAATTCATAGGAAGCTTTTTTTTGATCGTCGAGGAAGGCAAGCGCTATGGTCGTCTTTGCACCGGGATGCTGATTGACCATCGCATGATCCACACCGTTCTCTTCCAGAAAATGATTTGTCATCCGGCCCGGCCTATCCATGCCTGTTCCTGTGATCATGCTGACCGGCAGGTGCATGCGTCCGAGGGAAACTGCTGTGTTTAGCATCGATCCTCCAACGCAGGCCGAAACGGGGATGTCATTTTCAAATATGATATCGAGAACAGATTCGCCAATGGCATAAATATGGGGCATGGAGCGATGGAATAATAATGGTAAATTTTGCCGAAAAAAATAATTTTTCTGGAAAAACTGCCGGATTATGGCGTTGT
>JBBRRV010000068.1:0-16040 GCA_038246075.1 Bacteroidales bacterium | reverse complement strand
GCAGGGGAAATACATAGAGCTGTATTCCTGGCGGTGACACTATAAGAAGCCGGTACCAGACCGCTGAATATGCCAGTGGCATTGGTATAGTTTACACCATCAATACTGTAATTCAAACCAGCAATGGCAGTAACGGTAATTGAACCGGAAGCTACAGAGCAGGTAGGCTGCGTGATGGAGGCTAATGTTGGAATTGCCGGAGCCGGATTCTCTGTAATAACCGCACTCCCAGTCATTGCAGTTGTTCCTCCGCCATTTGTTCCACTTACCGTATATGTTCCAAAAAGCTGACTTCCAAAAGTGATGGCTGCACCGGTACCTGCTACTGTAGGAACCTGCACAACTGCATTCTTTAATAATGTATAAGTCACACCGACTTCAGAATTAGCAAGCCCAACAGGCAAACCGCCAGTACCCTGGCAATAGGCTCCTCCTCCGTTTACGGCATAGGCTGTCGGAGCAGAAACTGTTGGATTAAGGACAGGGTTGCCAATTACAAAAGCATTGGTGCCAGGGGTAACGGTTAATAATGTATTATAATTAGCAATATATTCGGAAACTGATGTAACATAATTTGGGGACAGGACAGCGCTTGAATTAATGGCTATGTCAGCAGTAGAATTGGCTGCAAAGTTCACTGAGCTGGTGATGGTGAAATGGGTAATCAGTGAGCCGGGAGAGACAAAGGATAGAATTGTTCCGCCACCTGTTCCCGGAGGCGTGCGACCAGCCATCTTGATTACTGTCTGGCTGCCTATTGTTGTAGCTGTATTTGGTGTTGAATTAAAAACCTGTGCAGCATTTAAGCCTGAACCGGTATTATCATATGTTACCGAAACAGTTCCCCCGGTATATATAAGGGAATTGAACAGAAGTCCAAACTGGATGGTAGCAAGCTCAAACGGCTGACCTGAATTTGTATTCAGTATGTAAGCATCGAAAGTCAGCTTGTTGGGTGCAGTTTGCGTAATATTTTGCACCGTGATTGTAAAATTCTGGCTGTTCCCGATTGTAGCAGACAATAACAATGTTATCAGTGTTAAGGTCTTTATAAACTGAGTGTATAAACTTTTCATAACCATTCTTTATATACTGTGAAATTTTCAATTGTTAACCGCCGTAAGCTTTCAATAAATAAATTAAGTAACGAATGCAAACGAATTGCATTGATTAGTTAAGGATGAAGGGAGCCTATGTACAGGTTATTATTATTATCGATTAAAATATAATCCCGGGTATCAATAACCCCATTGCCATCAATATCCGTAGGAAGATACCCCCCTGCATAATTATAAGCATCATTATCAACATTGATATAATCTCTCGTATCAATCACGCCATCCTGATTCACATCACCTCCATAGATCAGGTAGTGGCCATCAGCGGACAATCCCAGATTACTTCCATAAACATTGAGCAGGCTTCCAAACGATTGATTAATCGTGCCACCTGCGAACGATACGGCTGCAGCTGTGGTTGTTTCAAGGCTATTACGGTGTCTTACTGTAACATAGTACGCGCCGTTATTGACTACAGGAATATTGACTGTTGCCGTTCCGGTTGTGCTGAGCGGGACATCAAGGGCTGTATAAGCGATTGTGGCATATCCGGCTGCATTATGTAATTCTACATTAATATGGTCCGCCACACCAGCTGGCCAGTGGGGTCCCACAGCATCCCAGGCCTGGTTCATTGTTCCCAGGCTATTGTAAAGCCCCTGGAGCAGCACAGCACTAAGGTTCAGCGTTTTAAATCCAGGACCGCCGGTAAATGTTCCGAAAGCTGTTAAAGCGTTTGCTGTAAGTTGATGTAAAACAGCATCCGTCGGATTGAAAGATGAAATAGGTGTTGGAATAACGCGTAAGGAATAGATGTTGCCCTCAGTGCCAACCACATCGACCAATCCATATTGAAACAGTGCATTAGCAGTGAATCCTGTGATACCGGCTTGTGAGATATTCCAGTAGCGGTTCAAATAGGATCCTGTTATGGATGGATCATTGTAACTGGCATTTACCAGGTTAACACCTGCATAGGAAGCGGCAGCAAAAGTACCTGCCGTAAAATTCAGCGTAACAGGGCTAAACTTTGCTGTAAGGTTATTATCTCCAACAGGATAGGTAAAACTGCCAATGGCACTGAATTGCTTACGAAGTTCGCCTGTTGCGGTGGCCACTATCATGGCTGTGGCTGAAGGCGTTCCTGCAACTGTGGCTGCCGGAGCAAGCGTGAGGTTACTGGTGCCCAGTGTGAGTAATCCATTTGAAAGGGTAAGCGTGTTGCTGACCAAGGCGTCTTTCGCAAGGATAAGGCCCATAGCATTATTGACGGTTAACTTATCAAAATTGAACAAGGCTGTAGTTGTTCCCCCAATCGTTTGAGCAGTAGTGCCTGTAAAAGCCACTTCGCTGCCAACAGCTGCGGTACTCAAAATGTCTGCACCTGCTACATTGTTGGTGTAGTTGCCTTCTAGTTTTATGGTGCCCGACAGGGCAATTGCCCCGTCGGTCACATTCGTTGCGTTAGTCAAACCACCGGCACTCGCACCGCTGATATTTAAAAATGTTCCCGGTCCGATGACTATTTTCGCTCCGTTGTTATATACGCCTTGTGCGTATATTCCGGAGCAGGAAAGCAGTAAAATCAGGTATAATAAAGTTTTTTTCATGTTTTTCATTTTATATGTACATACAAAATTTTCCTGATTTACTCGTTAGAAGGACATAATTGGCCATACATAATGCTGAGTAGTTTTTAAATCTGTACTTACCCATGTCGTACCATCGAATGCCCAGGCATGAGTGGCGTCCACTTCCGAAGAGCTCCATAATGGAAAAGTAGCCCAAGTAGCCACATCAATACCAGCCGCAACCTGGTTAGTCCATAACAGGTCAAACTCTCCTTTAGAAGGCAAATACCAATCAGGACCTAATTGTTGAGCCACTTGTACTGCAAAGAATTGATTAGAAGAAAAGCATCCTCCAGTCATTATATTTGCTAAAATTGCAGTTGTATTTGCCTTTCCTGTACCTATAGCTGTACCTATAGCTCCTGTAATTGTATTAGCACATCCCCAGTCGGTACCTGAAAAGCCATAACCATCAGCCATTAATCCATGAAGACCAGTAATATCAATAGAAAATACATTACAACCACCAGGAGTAATTGCACCTATATTTATTATCTGACCGACATAAGCAGCAGTTGCTGTAAATAATACATCGCTTCCGTAAGATGTTCCGGCACTATTGGTAGCATATGCCCTGACATGGTAAACAGTACCAATTGACAATCCTGTCATCGAGCAGAAATAGGGGTTTCCTTTTGGACTTATAATAAGTTCAGAAACCTTATTGGAGGCAATGGTGGGATTGGCTGATGTGCTCCAGCATAATCCCTGACTAATAATGGGGGTTATGCTACTTGTAACTGTACCGCCACCCTCAGCTAAAGCGCCGATCAAATTTATTACAGGATTAGTAGTAATAACGGGTGCGCCAACCGGAATCTGTGCTGCAAAGCTTCTGATTGCTCTTACATTGAATTGTGTTCCTGTTTTTGCTAGATTAGACATTTGCCAATTATTAGCATAGTAATAACCACTCACATAAGTAGCACTTGATTGAGATGAAGAACAATAATAGGAAACTTGGACTCCGTAAACATATCCACTATTAATCAATAATCCCAGTTCAGCTTGAGATGGAAGATACCAATCATTATATCCACCATCCGTGCAGGAACTTGCCAAACTTGCAGCAATTGGACGATCAGTGCAACCGGCTAAAATAGCTGCTGTATTTGCCGCTCCTGAACCCAAAACAGTAGAAGTAACAATACTTGTACCAGAGCATCCCCATACAGCGGTTGTAGGTTGGTCTCCCAAAGCTGCAATAAGCCCTGATCCATCACAATTTACATAGAATACACGTCCCCCGCCAGCGAAATCACCAACTTTATAGGCTGCAACACATGTTGTGAACGTCTGATCAGTTGTACTATATGATGTTCCAATAATATTTGTTGCATAGGCACGAACATAATAGGTTGTACTTCCGGATAATCCGGTAATACTGCTGCCAAATGCTCCTGTTCCAGCTCCCATACTAGTAAAATTATTAGTTCCTAATATTGGATTCGGACTTGTACCCCAACAAACACCTTTAGCTGTTATTGCCGAACCACCGTCAGAAGTGATTGTTCCTCCTGAATTTGCTGTACTTCCTGTAATTGCACTAACGGCAGTTGTTGTACCAACGATTGGTGCAGTAGCTCCGGTAGTCGTAAAGCTCAATTCATTTCCAAATATTGTAATCCATGGACCAGTTCCTGAAGGATAAACTTCAAGATAAGCCCTGATATAATAGGTTGTATTTGCAGCTAAACCTGTAATATTAGTTACCCATGGGTTAAGCGGTATGGAAGTGGAATAATTTCCGGGATCAGTTGGAAATTTAGTTGGTGTGGCAGAATTAGGTGAAGTAGAGTAGGCGATTCCATAATTCTGATAATTACTATACCCGGCAAAACTTCCATTTTTAATGCCTCCGGAGACCGCTGTTGCGCTCCCAATGCTGGTTGCGGCAACAGTCGTAAGGCTAAGCGGAGGTGTAGGAGTAGCAAATGAAATTTGCGCTCCATAAATTGTCCCAACACTATTAATGGCATAAGCCCTGACATAATAAGTAGTTGCTCCAATTAATCCCGATATATTGCTGACAAATGAACCTAAACCAGGAGCAAGATCTGGAATTTGTGTGCCAGGATTTGTACCACCGGGTAATGTTGGATTTGAAGATATACCGTAAACAATACCTCGTCCTGTAATCGCAGCGCCACCATCAGCTGTTATATTTCCACCGCTATTGGCTGTTGTTGCTGTTATTGCACTTGCTACCGTTGTTGTTAAAGTGGGCAGAACGGGCGAAGTTGTAAAAGTTACTTCGTTCCCGTAATTTACACTCTTACTATTAATGGTATAAGCCCTAATAAAATATGGTGTGGCTGGTGTCAGGCTGGTAAGGTTACTCACATAAGTTCCGATGCCACCGGCGGCATCTGTAGATTTTAAGTTTGCAATAGTAGGTCCTGTTGCTGTATTCCAGCAGATACCGCGTGTAAGAATTGGCGAACCTCCATCACTTGATATATTGGCACCGCTTGTTGCAGAAATACCGGTAATCGCTGTTGCTGCTGCAGTAATGATAGCAGGATTTGCGGCTATTATACCACCCCAAAAAGGTACGCTGCTTCCATCAAGTTGCAGATATTGTCCGGATGCACCTGGGGCAAGTGCTACCCATGCCGTACCGTTCCAGTAAATCATATTCCCTGGTGCAGTAGCTGAAAGAAATCCCGGAACCCATTTTGTCCCGTTATTATAATAAAATCCGGGTATTACATCACCGGCAGTAGCTGTGTTATATACCACCATGCCAGCTACATGCGCCGGTAAAGGTGCAAGATTGGCAGTTCCTGTTAATGCCACCCGAGGGATGAGCACGCCTTTATTTGCAAAATCAACATCAAGCCCTGCAGCAGCATTTGGAGCTGTACCGGTTGAATTGATACCTACATTTTGTGAGTAACCTGAAAAACCTAGAATCATCAGGATTAAAAGAGCGTAGAAATTTTTCATAAGACTTTTTGTTGATGTTTTTACAATATTTTTTAGATAAGTGTATTTAATATGCGCAGTTTTTATAAACTGCTCCAGACAGGAATGCCTCCAATTAATTTAAGTTTTTGACCGGGTAGCCCCGTTGGAATGAGGATCCATGCCGTACCATTCCAGTATTGCATGTCGCCCATGGAAGTACCTGCCGGGAGCATGATAGCTACCCATTTGGTGCCATCATCAAAGTATAATCCTGGTTTGAGATCTGTGGTTGTAGCGGTGTTATAAACTACCATGCCTGCGATGTGCGTGGTTCCTAAGGGTGCAAAACTGGCGGTTCCGGTTAATGCAACCCGCGGGATCAGAAACCCTTTGGTTGCAAAATCGATGTCGAGTCCGGCAGAAGCATTAGCAGGCGCAAGTGTGGTATTCATGGCTACGCCCTGGGCTGAACCCATTGTTGAAATCATCAAAAGGCAAACAAGCATATAAAAGCCCCTGATTGTCCATTTTCCAAAAAAATGTAAATTTATTTTCATACTCAGTAGTTTATGTTGTTATTTTTTTCATTAATATTTTAGGACTATTTTATTTAAAATCATTGAATTACCTTCATGATGCGATTATCTCGTGTTACTTTATCCTATAAAACAAAAACACATCAAGTTAATCATACAGTCCTTCGGCTTTATTTTGCATCCCGTCAGCTTCAGGCCTAATACATTCAACGGAAAGAATACACTGTTCGCATCTGGCATCTAATGTGTTATGATCATAAAATAGCATAATATTTTCAAGCATATAACTGTTTAAAGAATAGGAATATTCAGCATATAAATTGACACCATATGCAAACAGAAAAAAATAGGACAGTTTCTGATAATGACATAAGAATTAATCTATCAGTTTATAGGTGTTTGTCCTATGTGCTAAATGAAAAAACGACCACCATTTAGCAATGGCATGGATATGAACTAACTTGAAAATTTGAAATACATGGAAATACATGGAAATATATAGAAATACGTAGAAATATTTGACTTTCGCATCCAAATCGCTTTGAACTTGTAACTTGAATCTTGGGACTTGGAATTTGGGGCTTGGAATTTGGGACTTGGAATTTGGAATTTGAGACTTGGGACTTGGAACTTGGGACTTGGAACTTGGGACTTGGAACTTGGGACTTGGATCTTGGGACTTGGAATTTGGGACTTCATGATTGACATTCAGTCTGGCCTTAGGTTAATATGTATTCATATGATATACCTGATTGATTAAATTGCTGAAATTCGATTTGTCAAAAAAGTAATCGGCACCTAAATCCTTGCAGCTCTTTTTGAATTCTATGGTGTTGTAGTTGGTAAAAACGATCACATGAACATCGGGTTTCTCTTTTTTGAATTTTTGTAGCAGGCTGACACCACTTCCGTCAGGTAATCCAAGATCCAGTATGACCGTATCAGGCGCAAAGGATGGAAACTGTTCAAGGGCTTCCTCACAGCTTCCGACCTGGGCTATGTTTATAGCTTCATCAACTTTTTTTAATGCATTGAAAATCCGGAACTGTATCAGATCGCTGTCATCAACTATCATTACTTTCATAGAGTAGAAAATACCTGGCAGTGAAATGCTGCGCAGGGCATAAAATTAATTCACCCTCCCAAGGGATAAAATAGGATGAATTCTATTTAAAGGCTAGAAAAAATTTACCTTCGGACATAGGAGTTTGTCCTATCTGGTAATTAGCGAAGGTGTTAACGTATTAAAGTGAGAAGGTGGGATGGTGGGAAGGCAACTTAAAATAATTATTTTACCAGATCATTTTTAAACGCATAATGGGTGATCTCGGAGTTATTTTTAAGGTTCATTTTTTTGAGGATGATTGATCGGTAAACGCTGATTGTTTTTACGCTGAGTGAAAGATTAAGGGCAATATCGGAAACGCTGAGCCCGCCGGCGATAAACAAAAAAACCTGGTGTTCCCGGTCGGATAATATTTCGTGTACTGGTTTGTTATAATTATCCTGAAGTTCATTTGTAATTAATGCCGCAATGGAAGGCGAAAAATAGCGCTCACCCTTCAGAATCGTTTTGACTGCATGTGCAAATTCCTTTGAAGAAATATCCTTTGTAAGATAAGCTGATGCCCCGGCCCTGATGGATCTTATAGCAAACTGATCTTCAGGATACATGCTGAAAATAATGACCGGGAGTAAAGGATTGGATGCTTTTATTTCTTTAAGGACCTCTAGTCCGCTCCTTCCTGGCATATTGATATCCAGGATCAACATATCCCAGCTGGTTTCAAGAATTCGCTGCATGATCTCAGCTGCATTTCCGGCTTCACCAAATTCGGCTTTTGGGAAACTTGGGGATAGTGCCTTGATAATACCGTTCCTTACAATACTGTGATCATCAACGATTAGTATTTTTGTAACGCTTGATTCCATAGGATTGTTTATTTGTAATTTTCAACCATAAATCAATCTGTATTAATTTTTGCTGAGTAAAAATGTGACAGATGTTCCTTCCCCTGGTGCGCTGTCAATTTGTATTTCTCCCCCGATGGACATGGCACGTTCCTGCATTCCCATCAGGCCTAATGAAGTAGTTTGATACTGGGGCTTCGGTACAAAACCGATACCGTTATCGACAGCTCTTAAGATAAAATACCCATTCACTTTGCTGAGTGAGATATTTACCTGGCTGGCTTTTGAATGCCGGGCAACATTGGTCAGAATTTCCTGCAGGATACGAAAAATAATACTGGTTTCGTTCGGGTCGAATGTCACCTCCATGTCATCCTGGTTAAAAGAGCAGCATATTTTGGTTCTTACCCGGAATTGCCTGATTTGCCAATCAATAGACGGGAAAAGGCCAAGATGATCTAATATTCCCGGTCTCAGTTCTGTTGCAATTTTTCTGACAGAATTGATGAGTGAATCGACCAGATCAACCATGTCATGCAAATCTGCTTTCACCAGTGCAACGGATAAATCGGCCTGATTGATTACCTCTTCAATATCAAACTTCAGGGCAGTCAACAGATGTCCCAGTTCATCATGTATTTCGCGTGATATGCGTATCCGCTCTTCCTCAGTAATGGAATCCATGCGTTGTGTGAGTGCCCGCAATTGCTTCTGTGATTCAATGAGTACAATTTCGGCCATTTTTCGCGAAGTTATATCGCGATTGCTTGCCCGCTGCCCCAGCCAAGTGCCCTCTGCATTAAAAACAGGCTGACAGCTGTGTCCAATCCAGCGTTCCCGGCCATCCCGGGTAATGATCCTGAAATCGATCGACCAACTTTCATGACTGTTCTTAAGCACCTCATTGTAATGGTTTTCAAGCAGTTTACGATCATCCGGATGCGCAATTTTGTAAAACAATGCCGGATCTTCCATAAACTCCTCAACAGCATATCCGGTTATTTTTAAGCAGGATGGTGAAACATACGCATACTTCCCTTCCGGGTCAAGCCAGGTTTCCCAATCGTAGGTGAAATCAGCAACTGTGCGGTATTTTTCTTCAGCCAGCTTAAGGTGTTGCTCTTTTTGATTCCGGACCTTAATCTCATCTACCAATGATTCATTCACTTTCTGCAACTCTGCGGTTCTTTCAGTTACCAGTGAATCGAGTTTAGCATATGATTTACTGAGTTCTTCCTGCGCGCGCCTGTGTTCCAGTTCACTTACAGCACGAATGGAAACCATTTTCAGTATCATCTCCGACGACTGGATGTCGATGAGGGGTTTGCGTCCGATGATGGCAATCAGCCCGATCGGTTTTCCGTCGGATCCCCATAAGGTTAGCCCTACATAGCTTTCTGCCAACATATCCTGCAGTACGATATCTTCAGGGAAAAGACGCCTTACTTCCCTGGGAAAGACACAGACCGACTGGCCCACGACGCTGCCACAAGGAGTATCCTTGAGTGCATATTTAACATTATCTTCAAAATGTCCATCAAAATATATGGCTACGGTTTGCGCTTCCAAACCTTTATCCATCAGTTTATCAATGCAGACGTAATCCATTCCCAGTGTTTTGGCAAGGTATTCCGCCAGTACTTCGAAGAAATCTCTGTTTGTTTCGGCCCAGCGATGTTCAAGTAAAAAGGACTGGGTATCTTCAATTTGTTTTTGCAAGGTAATATCCGTGGCAATCACGAGGATCTGCAATTCACCTTTGCTTTCGACGATAGATAGCACAAGCTTTAGAAATAATCGTTGACCGTCAGCTCTGAAGAACCTTACTTCACAAACCTGGTGATCCCTGGTCTTAACGAGGGTTAACTGGTGTTGAAAGAAAATTTCCCGGTCTTCCGGGACCATAAATTCCTGAAATAACCTGTTTTTCAGCACACTTCTGTTCGTTCTTAACAGGGTGGCCCCCATATGATTGACCTCTTTGATTTTTCCTTTTTCGGTTAAGGTAAAATAGCTGTTAGGAGCAAAATCGAAGAGTTCGGTAAACTTTATCCTTGATGCGTCCAGATCAGCGTGTGCTTCACGCAGTTCTTCATTTTGCATTTCCAGTTCAATATGCTGGACCTGCAATTCGTGGTAGAGTTTCAGATCATCTGCAACAGTTGATGGAGCGCTTGCATCGCTTTGCATTTGGAGGAGCAGCTTTTCGGCGCGTCTGCGGAGTGCATCAGATTCAAAAAAAATATTATTCTTGTCGGTCATAATCGGAGGGAATAATGAGCGCGATAAATTTGATAAAGCATTCTAAGTCAATACTCACAAATATAGAGTAATATCGATAGCATTATACATTTATTTTTTTTCCCCGGAAATAGATAAATGAATCATTAAGTTGCAATTAGGATGTGATAACAGCTCGTTTTAATATTTCTTGTTTAATGAATATATCAATAACAATGATAAATTACCTTTTGTTCTTCAGATATTTCAAAAATTGTTTAAAAAATGTCATCCGGCCTCCGAAATTCATAAGATGTATATAGGTAGTTATGAAGAGGAGCTTAGCTTGTCCTGTCATGTTATTGCCAGTAGGTGAAAAGGGAAGCTGCGAATGGTCTGGTTGTTTAAAATGAAAAACGCCTGCAAGTTATTGGCTTACAAGCGTATTTGAATCATGTTGTGACCTCGGCGCGATTCGAACGCGCGACCCGCAGCTTAGAAGGCTGCTGCTCTATCCAGCTGAGCTACGAGGCCAAAATGCTGGTTTGTTTTGATGAATGCGGCAGCAAAGGTAGACATTTTCCTTTAAAATCTTAACAACGGCCACCCTGCATGGGAATTCCCGTAAGGAACCATCAGGATGATCATCAGCATGGCTATGGAAAAGAAGATAAAGGAACGTTTATGTTTCAGCTGATCGCTGGGTGTTTTATGCACCAATATTCTTCCTGTCTGCACGAGCGTGATGGCCAGCAGCATCACAATGCCATGCTCTATCGCAAAATACCGCAATTGACTGTCTTTCATGACTTCTGAAAAATGACCGATGGCGTATAAGGTTTTCGGACTCAGAAAGAAGTACAGGCTAATGCCAAATAATAATTGCATGTGCATGGCTCCCATAAATGTGGTTCCCAACAGGTTATCAAGTGAGCTGAATATTCTGTTGCCCCGCCAGCCGTTATAGGCCAGTAAAACTGCAATGATTCCAACAACCAGAATGAGTCGTCTGTTCCATGAATGGAGCATTAAGATTACATCGTACATCAGTCCGTATTTTTAGTTTTACAAGTAATATTTTTAATTTTGAAAAGATACAATTAATTGCGCCACTTCAACACTTACCATTTATTTATATCAATTGCTTTGTAGAGTTGACGCTGACCTGAAAAGAAAAAACCCGCACCTTATGAGTTCAGCTTTTTTTGTGTTGTCGGGGTAGTAGGATTACCTCCGGTGATCCTTTTAGGGGGGGATTCAAAAGAAAAAGCCTTTCTTTCGTTTCACTCATTACCGGATTTTTTTTCTAAGCGTTTGAAAACAAGTTTTCAACGCTACAAAAAAAACCCGGCACTTACGTGTCAGGCTTTTTCTTTTGTCGGGGTAGTAGGATTCGAACCTACGACCCCCTGGTCCCAAACCAGGTGCGCTAACCGGACTGCGCTATACCCCGAGCTATGATTTTCTTTTAAACCCCGTCGTTACAGGATTCGAATTGTTGCGGAGAAGGGGGGATTCGAACCCCCGGTACCCTTACAGAGTACGACAGTTTAGCAAACTGTTGGTTTCAGCCACTCACCCACCTCTCCAGGTAGGGAGTGCAAAAGTACAAAAAGCATCCACACTGCCAAATAAATATGAGATTTAATGTCAATTCCCTTGCCTGTATTTTGCATACCCCTGCATATCAAGATGTTTTGCTGTTTTAAATTATATTTACACAAGGATTGCAGAATGATTTAAATCTATTAATTTCGTCAGGTATTTTAACTAAACATTAAACAACTGTTAAACAACTCACTAAACAACAAATAACCCTTTACTATGCGAAAATTCAACCTGATAATGCTCCTGAGTTTATCTTGCCTGTTTGCTGCGGCACAGGACCAGGCCAGCATTGCGCCATCATACAGAAACATTATCAAGATCGACCCCATCAGGTTCTTTTCAAGTACATTCCAGTTGAGTTACGAAAGACTGGTTGATAAAGATAAGTCGTTGAATTTTTCAGCTGGACTGATCTATAAAGATACAGAAAGTGAAAGTGTGAATGGTTTCAGGGGTGAATTCCAGTTCCGTTACTTCATATTGGAGCGCGAAATTTATAATCCTACACGCAAGATCTATTTTGCACCTTTTATTTTTGATCAGTATGTTGATGTTATCAACCGTAATTATTATAATAGTAACGGAATCCAGGAACAATACAGTTACAAAACGAATGCCTTCGGAGGTGGAATTGTGATGGGTGTGAACTGGGTTTTTTCAAAGCGGTTTGTGATAGATGCATTCCTGGGAGGAGGCGTGCGTTCATCCAATATGGATAAAAACTACAGCGCATATTATACGAATAACAATGGAATAATGGATTATGGCTATAAGGGGATCTTTCCAAGGGTTGGTTTAGACCTTGGATTTACTTTTTGATCCTACCCGTCCTGAACTTGATTATTAACGCCAAATAACTGTTTATTGCTATGAACGGAAAAACCTTTGCCGAGAAAATTCTTGGTGCCGATGCCGGTGCCATTGTCTTCAGAAGGCCCGATATTATCCTTACCCATGATAATACGGCCAGTATTGCCAATACGTTCAAGAAAATGGGCGGTGAAAAAGTTAAAGATCCCGATCAGTTGCTGATCGTTCTGGATCATAACGCTCCGCCCACCAGTGTGGAACTGGCCAACGACTATCAGAAAATCCGCGACATCGTTAAGGAACAGGGCATAACAAAGTTTCATGATGTTGGAAAAGGCATCTGCCACCAGATCATGTCAGAATATGCCAAACCCGGTATGATCATTGTCGGAAGTGACAGCCATACCTGCACCGCAGGTGCATTCAATTCCTTTGCCGCGGGCATCGACCGCACGGAGACTGCTGGTTTGTGGAAACAGGGTGAAACCTGGTTTCGCGTACCTGAATCCATCAAAATCACACTGAACGGCAAACTCCCGGAGAGCGTTTACGGAAAGGATCTTTCACTTTGGATCATTGGCATGATGGGCTCCAGTGGCGCCGACTACATGAGTATTGAATTTCATGGTGAAGGTGTAAAAAGTCTTGCTGTTTCCGACAGGATGACCATCGCCAACCTGGCTTCAGAGATGGGTGCCAAAAATGCCGTGTTTCCTGTTGATGATGTCCTTTGCGATTTCCTGGGAGAGGATGTTAACGGTACATGGGCTGATCCCGGTGCCCGGTATATCAAAGAGATCACCATTGACCTGAATGAGGTTTTTCCTGTAGTTGCCGCACCTCATCATGTGGACAATGTTAAAGCGCTTTCACAGGTCAAAGGCATCAGGTTGAACGAGGCCGTGATCGGCACCTGCACGAACGGCCGCATTGAAGACCTGCGTCAGGCCGCCGCGATACTCAGGGGCAACCGGATTTACGATGGCCTTCAACTACTGATCATTCCTGCATCACAGGATATCTACCTACAGGCCATGGATGAAGGGCTCATGCGCATATTCATGGAAGCGGGCGCCACTGTGCTTGCACCTTCCTGCGGGCCTTGTCTTGGAACAGGGCAGGGGATTCCAGCAGATAATTACACCATCATTTCAACCGCTAACCGTAATTTCAAAGGCCGGATGGGTAACAAGACTGCATCCATATACCTGGCTTCCCCGGCTGTGGTTGCATATTCGGCACTAAAGGGCGAAATTGCCGATCCACGAGAGGCGTCAAAAGAAGAAATATACCCTTATACAATTGAACAAAGCAAAACTGTTGACATCCGCCAGGGCGACGATCGTTATGCCGCAGGCACATGGAATTATGCCGATGTGGATAACCTCAATACCGACCAGATGTTTGCCGGTAGTCTCACTTATAATGTAAAGAGTTCAGAAGCGGAAAAGATCATGCCACACCTTTTCAAGGGATTCGATGACAGTTTTTCTGAAAGGGTGCAGGCGGGAGATGTCATTGTTGCAGGTGCCAATTTCGGTTGCGGTTCATCACGCGAGCATCCCTCAGTGGGCCTAGCTTATGCAGGGATCAAAGCGGTGATCTGTAAATCTGTCAACCGCATATTTTATCGCTCTTCAGTTAACCAGGGCCTGCCTATTATCCTGCTTCCCGAAGCCGTTGATGCATATAAACAAGGAGACACTGTCGATATTGATTTCGAAAACGGAAAGGTAATCATAGCTGACAAAGCATATGGTTTTGCGCCATTACCTGAGAAACTGGTAGGCATTTTTAAAGCAAAAGGCCTTGTGAATTTTGTGAAGGCCAATGCCTGATTCTGATCATTCAACAAAAAAAAATGGGCTATCCTTTAATGGGTAGCCTTTTTTTTTACGCATAAAAAATATAATAACTCATTGATATAGGCACTGTCTTGCTGTTTGAATTGAACTACTTTTGTTATGAATTGATAAGGCTTCTACGCTTTATTGTATTCCGGGTCCTGATCATTCAAAATATCCTGCTATGCAAAAGCAATATAAAATTCTTCTGGCTTCAGTCATCGTTATGGTGATAGGAATTGCCGGGGCCATTGCATTGCCGAAATATGCCGGCCGCATGCCTTTCCTGCTGGTGCTTTTGGCACTTGATGTATATTACTGGAAGGTGATGCGCACAAATCTATGGCCGGATAAACGCCTGCTGCATTGGGTGGGGACTGTCCTGTACTGGTTGCCTTTTTGCCTGCTACTGACTTTCGTAATGATTTCCGGTATCTGGTCCATTCGTTTCTGGCCACCGGTATTCAAAATATTCCTGCCCGGTCTGGCATTGGTAGGGTATATGGTCAAGTTCGGCCTCTTTTTCTTTCTGATTCTGGCCGATTTTCTGGCTTTTGTAAGGGGTTCACTTAAAATTATTTCGGGAAAGGGCTGGAGAAAAGGCCTTTTTTTTCACCGCTGGCGGCCATTTGTGATAGCTGGTGTGAGTTTCTCAGGCGTGTTATTTTTGCTGCTTTTTACCGGAATGGTATATTGGGTTTACGATTTCAATATCAAAAAGGTGACGGTTGTATCAGCAGATCTTCCTGCGGAATTTGACGGCATGCGCATCATCCAGGTTTCGGATATACACCTGGGCAGCTGGATTTCCGATCGTCCCCTGAAAAGAGCAATTGACATGATCAATAGCATGAAGCCAGATGTGGTGCTGTTTACGGGCGACCTGGTCAACTTTAGCGCCGATGAGGCCTGGCCTTTCAGGGCAGATCTTATGAAGATCAAAGCACCTTCGGGGATTTATGCCATAAAAGGAAACCATGATTATGGTGATTATGTGCAATGGCCGTCGGAAAAGGAAAAGCAGGCCGACAACGATTCCCTGGCAGCATTTTACCGGGAGATCGGATGGGATTTATTGAATAACAGTAATAAAATCATTCGCAGGGGAAATAGTTACCTGGCCATTGCCGGCGTGGAGAACTGGAGCAAAAAGGCGACCTGGGGCAGGCGCGGGAATACAAAGGAAGCGCTCGCCGGAACCGATTCGGTTCCATTCGTTATCCTGATGTCCCATGATCCAACACATTGGGATGTCGAAATCAGCCGGTCTTACCCCCAGGTCGATCTCACGCTTTCGGGCCATACCCATGGCATGCAACTCGGCATCGAAACAAACTCATTTTCATGGAGCCCCGCACAATATATTTATGCGCACTGGGCTGGTTTGTATGAACAGAAAACAAAGAATGGCAGTCAGTTTCTTTATGTAAACCGTGGACTCGGAACGATAGGTTTCCCCGGCAGGATAGGTATCCTCCCCGAAATAACACTCATTATCCTGAAACGAAAAAT
>JBBRRV010000067.1:0-16457 GCA_038246075.1 Bacteroidales bacterium | reverse complement strand
TCGCACATCCTCCCAATGCTCTATTTGGGGGCATTAATGATCAAACCTTAGGTATAATAGTTGAATGAAGTTTATTCACACTTGATAATCAGTGCAATCAACTGGCCAGGATAAAAAAACCATGCTAATCCGATAGATATGAGATTCATAAAGATATGAGTCCGGCTATTTTTTTCCCCAACAGAACAAGCTATACGGTTGAATTTACCAAAATGGTTTACCTTAACAAAATAAATTAATCTGCTTTCTGGTGCCATGGATCATCAAAAACGCAAAATCATAAATATCAGCTACTTGAAAGATTTTTATCATCTCATATATAATACCAACTGAAACATGAAGTCAAACAATAGCATAAGCATAGTCATTCTAACGGTGTTAATGATCAATTGTTTCCATCTGCACGCCCAGAAACAAATGGGTAAATTATCCGGTGAACTGATCATTTTTCACGCCGGAAGTTTATCAGTTCCGATCAGGGATATTGCAGCAGCTTTCAATAAAACATACCCGAATGTTAAGATAATTACTGAATCGGCCGGATCCGTTGCCTCTGCGCGTAAGATAACAGACCTCAACAAGCCTTGTGATATCATGGCCTCCGCCGATTATGTGGTGATCGACAATATGCTGGTTCCCCGCTATGCCGACTGGAATATAAAATTTGCCACCAATGAGATGACTATTGCTGTGAGCCCAAAAAGCCCGTATGCCAACAAAATAAATGCAACAAACTGGTATGAAATATTGATGAAGCCTGATGTATCGTTTGGAAGGTCAGATCCGAACAGTGACCCATGCGGCTACAGGACGCTTATGATGCTTCAACTGGCTGAGAAATATTACAAGAAACCGGGGTTGGCAAAAAACATAATGGAAAAGGATATACGATTCATGCGTCCGAAGGAAATGGATCTGCTTGCATTGCTCGAAACAGCAACGATCGACTTCAGCTTCCTTTATCGATCCGTATCTATTCAGCACAAACTAAAATTTATCATGCTCCCCGACCAGGTAAACCTGAAGAATCCTGCTTTAGCCAGCCAGTATGCTGCTGCCAAAGTTGAGATAAATGGGAATGCTCCCGGCATAAAGCAGGTAATGATTGGCGAACCGATAATCTATGGCATAACAATCATGCGGAATGCTCCAAACAAGGCTGCAGCAGAAGCCTTCCTTGCTTTTATGCTTTCGATGGACAAGGGTGGGAAAATTATGGTGAAGGATGGCCAGCCATCCGTAATACCCATGGCCATCCAGAACTATGATAAATTACCGGCAGTACTGAAGCCATATGCAAAAAAGAAATGATCGATATGCAAAAACTTAAAAAGGTTAAAGACAATTTTAAAAAAATTGATGAGGCATTAAATCAGGAACGTGAATTATACGCCGATCTGGCAAACGCACTGCCTTCCGGAATATACCGGTTAAGGGTTTTTTCTGAGGTGTCTTTAGCGGAGGAGAGATGGTATGGCTCAAATAATGCGCCTTATGTTGTTGAATTTGTAAATGACCACTTCTGTGAAATACTAAATTTAGACAAAGTCGGTTTCAAAACAAACCCCGGTATTATTAACAGTCTGATCTACGAGGCTGACAGGGCAGAATTCGCCCGGTTGAATGTTATTGCTAACTTACACGTGACTCAGTTTATTTGGGAAGGCCGTTTCAATATTAATGGCAAACTCATTTGGGTTCATTTTGAATCTATACCCCGTTTGCTTGAAAACAAGGATATCCTCTGGACGGGCACGTTGAATGACATCACTGAACGCAAAACAGCAGAACAGGAGCTGATTGTTAATAATCAGGAATTACAAAAGTTAAATGCGGAGAAGGACAAGTTTTTCTCCATCATCGCCCATGATTTAAAGAGTCCTTTCAGTTCAATTATTGGTTTTAGTGATGTGCTTGTAGAAGAGGTCGGCAATAAAGATTATACAAATATTGCACTCTATAGTAATATTATCAAAAAATCATCTGTAAGAGCACTTAATTTACTTATAAATCTGATGGAATGGGCGCAGACGCAAACAGGCAGGATGAAATTCAATCCGGAATATCTCGAGATGAATATGCTTGTGAATGAAATAGTGCTTTTTTGCTCGGATATGGCCTTGCAAAAATCAATAGTTATTACAAACGACACGCATTCTATGATTCCCTTATATGCGGATAAGGCCATGATAAATACAATTTTAAGAAATCTGGTTTCTAATGCCATCAAATTTACACAACCGGGAGGACGTATCAATATTATATGTGAGGCCCACCAAAATAAAGTAAATATTTCAATCAAGGACACTGGAATTGGAATGTCAGAGTCATCGATCGGGAAGTTATTCCGAATTGACACAAATCATTCTACACCCGGTACAATAAATGAAACCGGAACGGGACTGGGACTGATATTATGTAAAGAATTCATAGACAAACACAATGGAGAAATATGGGTTGAAAGTGAACCTGGCCAAGGTTCGGTATTTTGTTTTTCTATTCCATGTATACAAGCATGAATGCAAATAAAGCACTTGGCCATAACCAAGGCTAAATGCAAGTGAGCTATTCCCTGCGGCTGAAAGTTCGCGTTTTAGCTGCTAATAAGTCTTCAACTTTCCTAAAATGGTATCAAGAGAAGCTTTCAATTTATCCAGTGCCCCATTGATCGCATGCTCCGTTGTACCTGCCTGGTTAGTGACGGCAACAGGCTGCATGCCTTCTATTCGTGCTTCAAGCACACATCGCTTGTCATTTAGTCCTTCCTTATGGCTGTTCTCATCCGACAGATGTACTTCAAGTCGCGAGATTTTATCACTAAACCTGCTTAATGATTCAGATATCGTGGTATCTAAATAAGCAGACAATTTTTCTGAACCTGTGATATTTTTGTCGGTGTTGATTTGAATGATCATTTTAGTTGTTTTTTTATTATGTGTAATTTATTTTAAGAAATCGATCGTTTGAACGAAATTTTGTCTGATTATGATGCCGTTAAGTCCATATGACAATAGTTCAATTAATTTTATTCCCTCTCAATCAGTCTCTTTTTTCAAAAGTTTAAGTCATTGTGTATCATAAAAATATGATTGTATTTTTTTGCTGAACGCTCATCTGGAAAATAAGATATTACAGATTGGGAGCAAATCGATAGTAAATGATTTACATGCTAAAGCAAGACATAAAAGTAAATCCCTTAAACCCGAAAAGCATTATACAATTCCGGGAATAAATTACATAATTCCCACATTTTTCTATGGCTTCCTGTAAATTTTCCTCCTCTACCCTTCCAACGAAAAGGCAGGAAACTTAATCCACGGATGCAACCCTGTCTGCCTGTATTGTTTTCGTATGTGCCTGCATCCTAATGCCGATAGTCTTTCGCCTCATAATAAATTAATGTCTCCCCATTTTTCTTAATTTTGAAAACTCAAACCGATAACCAACTCATGAAACGAACATGACAAAACCAGCCAATTTTGACGCTCAGGAGGATGTTATTATTTTGTCATGGAGTTCCATGTCACCCGTAAAAAATAAACAATAAGACATGAAACTCTGTATTGCCGAAAAGCCCAGCGTAGCGAAAGAAATTGCAAGAATACTGCAAGCCGGCGATCGCAAAGACGGCTACTTTGAAGGCAACGGCTACCAGATCACCTGGACCTTTGGCCACCTCTGCACGCTCAAGAACCCGGAAGACTACACTCCCAACTGGAAGCAATGGCAAATGCATATGCTTCCCATGATTCCACCAAGGTTTGGCATCAAGCTCATCGACAACCCCGGCGTAAAAAAACAGTTCGAAACCATCAAAACGCTGGTCGCTGAATGCGATGAGGTAATCAATTGCGGTGATGCCGGTATCGAGGGGGAACTCATCCAACGCTGGGTACTCACGAAGGCCGAATGTAAGAAGCCGGTGAGACGGCTGTGGATATCATCTATGACAGACGAGGCCATAAAAGAGGGCTTTGAGAAACTTAAGGATGGAAATGAGTTCGACAGGCTTTATGCTGCGGGGAATGCCCGCGCCATTGGTGACTGGCTGCTTGGCATGAATGCCAGCCGACTCTACACCCTGAAATACGCCGACAACAAAGGGGTGCTTTCCATCGGACGCGTTCAGACACCCACGCTTGCGCTCATTGTCCGCCGGTTTGAGGAAATTCAAAGTTTTGTCCCAAAACAGTATTGGGAAATTAAAACAATATACCGCGAAGTTGTTTTCAACTCCGCAGGTGGCCGCTTCGATACCGTGGAGGATGCCACACAAATCATTGAGGAGATTAAAAATAACCTCTTCGAAATTGTGTCGTTTGAACAGAAAAAGGGAAACGAAGCGCCTTTAAAGCTATTTGACCTCACATCGTTGCAGGTGGAGTGCAATAAAAAGTTCAGTTTCACAGCCAACGATACATTAAAATATATACAGAACCTCTATGAGAAGAAGATGGTTACCTATCCGCGTGTGGACACTACCTTTTTACCTAACGATGTGTATCCAAAGATAGCGGGAATCCTGAAAGATATGGAGCCTTATGCCAGCTTCACCTTACCACTGCTCGGGAAACCTATCAGGAAGAGCAAAAAAGTATTCGACGACACCAAAATTACGGATCACCACGCCATAATCCCTACAGGCGTTAGACCTTCCGGCTTGCAGCTTGAGGAGAAGCGGATATATGATCTCATCGCCCGCCGCTTTATTGCCGCCTTCTACCCGGATTGTATCGTATCGAATACCACCGTAATGGGGATAGTTAAAAAGTATGAGTTTAAGGCTACAGGAAAGGTTATCCTGGAAGATGGCTGGCGTGTGCTCTACCCAAAAAAAGAGACAGAAAAGGATGGCGACGACGAAGCTGACCAGGACCAGATCATGCCGCTTTTTGTGAAGGGAGAGAAAGGCGATCATTCCCCCGAGCTGCTTGAGAAGCTGACGCAAGCGCCCAAGATGCTTACAGAAGCCACCCTGCTCAGGGCCATGGAAACAGCCGGCAGGCAGATGGAAGACGAAGAACTGCGCGAGATGATGAAAGAGAATGGCATTGGACGTCCCTCTACCCGTGCCAACATTATCGAAACGCTCTTCAGACGCAATTATGTGGTGCGGGAAAAGAAGAACCTTGTACCTACCCAAACCGGAATACAGTTAATAAACACCATTCAGAACGAGTTGTTAAAATCGGCCGAGCTCACAGGGCAATGGGAGCGCAAGTTGCGCCAGATAGAAAAGGGCGAATATGATCCCAAAATCTTCCTCGACGAGATGAAGACGATGGTGTCGCAACTTGTAGCAGAAGTTAAACTTGAGCAAAAGCAAAAGATCTTTATCGAGCAAATCGTTGCGGAAAAACAGCAAGAAAATGCAGCGAAGCCAAAAGCATCGGAGGCCAAGAAGCCGGTAGCTAAAAAACCCATTGCGGAGCCAGTTGATATGGCCTCAGCAATCTGCCCAAAGTGCGGCACGGGCACTATAATCAAAGGAAAAACAGCATTCGGTTGCAGCGCATATAAAAGTGGCTGCAATTTCAAGGTGCTGTTTGAACAGTATGGAAAAATACTGACCCAAAAGCAATTGTTCACATTGATTCAAAAGGGGAAATCACCCAAAATCACTGGCCTGAGAGTAAATGGAGAAGCGAAAGATTCCGCGTTAGTTTTTGATGAGGCATTTAATGTCATACTGGCCGGCCAAGCATGATCCGGCATATGAGCCTTCAGCAATTTCACCAAAAGGAATTCCCGATAGGCTGTCAGGATTTATGATTTTTATAGGCCTTATTCCTATTATCCTTAACATGAACCGAACTTAAAATCTTTCAAATTGTTAATTATTTCAACTTGAGTTCTGATTTTATTGCAATTATTGCCTAGTTTCGCCGACAAGACATATAGAATAGAAATAATTGAGGACACAAGGGTAAGTTTGCCTTAAAATCAAAAAAACTCTATGAACAATGATGATACCGTTTCGACGGATATTTTAATTATCGGCGGTGGACCTTCCGGTCTTGCCACTTCCATTCACCTTGCGAATTTGTTAAAGCAAAAAGGACTGACTCACCGGATTTTACTCATTGAAAAGGGAAGTTCGATTGGGAGCCATATTTTGTCGGGTGCAGTTATTAAAGCCGACATTTTTAAAAGGTTATTGCCGGAGGTTGAATTCAGCGAAATCCCACTGAATTCAATTGTAACATCTGACAATACGGTTATGCTGAGCGAAAACGGGGCTTTCAAATTGCCGTTCCACGTGCCTTATATGTCTAACAAAGGTAACTATACAGCTTCGATGAGTAAGATTTGCCGTTACCTGGCAATGAAAGCTGAAGAAAAGGGAGTTGAAATATACACCGGCTTTTCGGTAAGCGAAATATTATATAGCAATGGCAAGGTAATCGGCGCTAAAACAATTGATACCGGGATTGACCATAATGGAAATAAACTTGAGAATTTTCAGCCCGGAACCAGGATTGAAGCAAAACTGACCATTTTTGCCGAGGGTACAAGGGGAAGTTTATCCAAACAGCTGATCCAAAAATATGCGTTGGATAAAGATAAAAACTGCCAGGTTTATTCATTAGGCGTTAAAGAATTGTGGAGCGTTCCCGAGGGAAATATTAAACCAGGCGAGGTATATCACACGATGGGTTATCCGCTGAATATGAAAGAATTTGGCGGGGGCTTTGTGTATGGTTTAAATGACAACAAAGTTGCTGTGGGTCTGGTAGTCGGTCTTGATTATGAGGATCCGGCTTTCGATACCCATGATGCTTTCCAGGCATGGAAAACGAATCCATTTATTTCCAAATTTCTAAAAGATGGAAAAATGGTGGAATATGGTGCTAAGACTTTACCCGAAGGTGGATACTATTCTATCCCAAAACCTTATACTGACAATGCACTGATTGTAGGCGACAGCGCCGGGTTGCTGGCAATGCCGGCTTTAAAGGGCGTACATCTTGCCATGACCTCTGGCATGCTGGCAGCCGAAACCGCTGCATTGGCACTGGGCAAAAATGATTTCTCGGAAAATGTGCTTAGCCAGTATGAAACTGCTATAAATGAGAGTGTTATATACAGAGACCTTTATCCCGTACGAAATTTCAGGCAGGGGTTTTCGAAAGGGCTCATTATGGGTGCCTTTCATTTTGGAACACAATTAATATCCGGCGGTGCCGGATTCTTTGGAAAAATGATAACGCACCCCGACAGCGAAGCAACCAAGACGCTCAGCGAATATAAAGGCAAACCTTTTAAAGAAAGATTTAAAGGGAAACTTGAATTTGATAAGGTTCTTACTTTCGACAAATCATTTGACGTTTTTCATTCGGGAGTGGCGCACGATGAAAAACAAGTGCCACACGTCCGGATAAATAATCCGGCAAACTTCGATACCATCAACATCAAACAATATGGTGCGACGGAACAATTCCTTTGTTCCTCGGAAGTTTATGAACTTCACACCGGCAAGGACGGAAAACAGGAATTACGTATACATTTTGAAAACTGTATGCATTGCAAAACCTGTGATATCAAATCGCCCGGCGACGGAATTACCTGGAGCGTGCCCAATGGCGGCAATGGTCCTGATTTCCAAAACATGTAATTTTACAAAAGAACAATGGCTCTGACAATTATAAGCTTAATAAAACAAGTTCCCCTCCCGTCCGAAATGAGAATGGGAGAGGATGGACTGATGGACAGAACAAAAGCAAAGTCCATCATTAATATCGACTGTCAGTTTGGTCTTGAAGCCGGATTGCAACTTAGAAAACAATATCCCGATGCCCGGCTGATCGTCTGCTCAATGGGTCCGGCTTCTTTCCAGGTTGCCCTGCGTACAGCCATTTCGATGGGATACGACGAGGCCTACCTGCTGTCAGACCGCAAATTGGGTGGTAGCGATACCTATGCTACCGGGTTGGCAATTTCAACCATGCTCAGACATTTAGGATTTACAAAAGATGCGAAAGAACCGTTTATCATTCTGGCAGGCCGTCAGACCAGCGACGGCGACACAGCCCATGTTCCTTCACAGGTTGCTGAAAATTTAGGCATTCCGCAAGCCACCTTTGTTGAAAGCGTAAATGCTGATGGCAATGGAAATGTAATTGCAAAGCGGATCATAGAAGGAGGTTACCAGATGATGAAACTTCCGATGCCCTGCACCATTTCCCTGACACCAACAGGAATACCTCCCCGCAAACCATCACTTAGCGGTGCTATTAAAGCCCGGAATATCGCCGTTACTGTTTTTGGCATTGATGATATCGGTCTGGGAACTGAAAAAATCGGAATTAATGGTTCACCTACTATTGTCAATAAGGTGGAAAATATTGTCAGTGAGCGGGCTCCTGTTATCATGTCGGAGGGACATGACGACGCAACACGTGTAGAAAATTTGATTTCCAACTTTAAGAGAGGCAGCAATATGGTGGCAGCAAAAGTGAAGGCAGAGAAAAAAATTATTGAAATCCCTGACTTTCCTTTACGTGACGACCGCAACGGTGCAAAAGGAATTCTGACCTGGGCTGAAATAACCAATGGGGAAATTTCCCGTCCTTCGATTGAATTGCTCACGCCTGCACGTCATCTAGCCGATCAGCTGGGAAACGACACAAAGATAACCACCCTGCTTATTGGTAAAAACATAAAAGAACTGGCACAGACACTTTTTGAATTTGGATCTGATGAAGTTATTTTGGTTGAAGATGACAGGCTCGAAGAATACCTTGTTCTGCCTTTTTCTTCCATTTTTGCCCAGGTAATTGAAATCCGCAAACCAGAAATTGCACTTTTTGCGGCCACTACATCGGGACGTGAACTCGCTCCGCGTATCGGAGTTAAGACAGGCAGCGGTGTTACGGCAGACTGTACCGGGCTTGAAATAGGCGAATATGTTGATAAAAAAGAAAAAGTCATTATTAAACCCATACTCCAATCGCGACGGCCGACTTATGGCGAAAGCAAACTGGCTACCATACTGGGCTTTGTTTTTCCACAAATCTCAACCGCCCGTGCAGGAACTTTCGAAGTACCAGCCAGGGTAGAAGGACGAACAGGCATACTCTCCGCGTTTAACCCAACATTAACCGCTGCTGATTTCAGGGTCGAAATTTTGAAAACGGTGCGTGGCGAAGGCAGCTTACAAAATCTTTTTGAAGCCGATATTATTGTTTCCGGTGGCAGAGGCACTACAATTGATAACCTCGGATTAATTAAAAAACTCACCGAATCCTTAAAAGCAAACGGGGTTAATGCTGAATGGGCCTGCAGCCGGGTGGTGGTGGACGAAGGAGTTGCAGAATATGCGCACCAGATCGGACAAACCGGCAAAACTATCCGGCCAAAAGTTTATATCGCAGTAGGCATCTCAGGCGCCATACAGCATATTGCAGGTATGAAAGAATCCGGGCACATCATTGCCATCGATCACAATCCCAAAGCAGCAATTTTCCATTTTGCTGATTTTGGTATTGTAGGCGAATACCAGGATATTATGCCCGAGATCATTGAACGTGTAAAAGGTGGGTTTACTTTTGGCATCGAGCCTGCAAAAAGTTAAGTTTCTCTACCTGCTAAAAGTATCGTCGTCCACATACAATAAGCTATATTTCAGCTGATTATAATTTGGTTCTTGTTCGTGAACTAAAACTTCGCCATGATTATAACATCATCTTCATTTGATGATTTTGTCAATCATGACTATTTTAGCATTTCTTCATATTCCGTTTTGATCATTTCCTTTCCATAAATTTTTTCTAACCTTCGGATTACAAAATGACCTTTCGCCATTTCTTGAAAATGGTCAATGAAAATTGTATTAATAATTGCGCCTCCGGCAGCGCCAATAGCAGGAATTGCCTGAGCAGCTGCCTTCTCTGTTATCTGGATACTAAATCTTTGTGCAATAGTTGAGATTAGTCTTAATAGTGCAGGTGCACCTTCTTCTGTAATTGCTTTATTAGCAACAAACTCAGTAGCTTTGGCAACCGATTTAGCTAATGCTGATCTTACCACAAAATAGCCACTTTCAGTTGCATTGTCTGATTTGCTCCTTCCTCCCAATGCAAAAACCTCTAAGCACGCAATCTTTGTGCCGGGATCATTTATGGATTCTCCTTCAGCACGCGCTATTTCAGCAATTGACCGGAGCATAATAGTGGTGGAAACCGGGAGTTCAATGGCCAATGCAGGTAAACCAAAGAACCCTCCAACACCACCAGAAACTGTTACGCCGAGCTTATGCCACCAATTTGATGCTGCTGCGTGTGGTTTATCATGCATTGTAAATATGGCAGCATTGGCAGCCTTTAACAATGCAACCTGCGTAACATCACCAATTGTATTTTTCCACCTTTCCGGAAGCAACTTAAGTCCACTTTCTATTGGAGTGCCTATCAGGCTTGTTATTTTGGCCGCAATGCCTGGATTTTCTAATATTAGCATTGCATGTAATAATTCACGACGATGGTTTTCAGCAAGTTGCATACGAATAAGTTAGTTGAGCAGGGCTGAATTCCGGAGGTAAACAGGGTCAGGATTATAAATAAACAAACAGGTACCTTTTTCAATTGTTTTGAAAACGGGTTTTATCAGATCAGGTGGCAGCGACGGGCAACCATAACTTCTGCCGAGTCTACCGGTCTTTTTTATAAATGCCTCTGTTGCATAATCGGCTCCGTGCATAATGATCTGACGACTCATGGCGTTGTCATTGAATCCCTTCTCAACACCAAGTATGATCAGTGAAAGCCCGACTTTTGCACCCATAACCTGGTTCCTGGTGACATAAAAGCCCAGGCTGCTTTTCAGGGTGCCCATTTTGTTGGAGAAATATTTAGCAAACTCTTCGCCAGTGTTCCTGCCATGCGCCACCAAAGTGTTAAACAGAAGTTTATGTTCCAGAAAATCAATAACATACATTCGCTTATTTTTGCTTGATTGCGAGAAGTCTACGATAGTCAGAATGCCTGGATTTTCAAGTTGACCGGCAACCTCAAGTTTCCTGTAACCTGTTAAACCAAGCTGAAACACTTCATTTGACAGACCGTACGCTGCCAGATTTAATTCGGCATAAATGTCACTTTTTTCTTCATTTGCCGGGAGCAATTTTTTAGAACCCGCCATATTTATACCTGGAAGCAGAAAGAACAGGAGAAAGAATAGGAGATAGAAAAGAGATTTCTTCATTGAACAGTATTAGTTTATCTAACTAATTAATTCCTGATTTATTGAAAAGTAATTGTTAAAATTTCCCATTCTCACAATAGACGGTGCCTGATAACTAACGACTGGCAGGTGCAAAATGCTATTATTGTGATTATTATGTGTTTTCCAGAAGAAAAATGGAAAATATAAAACTTTGAGTCCACTCCGAAAATTTTAGAAAGTAGAATTGCTACTAGGTCACTAAGACCCAAAGTTTTCCAAAGGCCTGTAGGAAAGCGAATTATACATGTAAACGCTGGTGCGTTGGTGCCTTCGTGGCAGAGAAGATATTTTTTAGGGCAGTCTCAACCTTCAGTATTTAACTCAGGTAGGAAGATAATATCAGATATAAAGGCTATTTTTGCTTTGATCATGACAGCATTTGTCCATTCATGCTGTCTGAATCTTCCAGGTAATTTCTCATGCTTTTATCCTGGCTTCTTTCGCGATCCACTGCAAAAGACAGGTGATCTTCGATGAATTTATCCTGAATACTAAATTGATTTGATGCTTAGAAAACTATTCTATATAGCGTTAATCGTGTTACTGGCCACTTGCCTGCATTCGCAAAACAATGCGCCAAAAACAGAATCAGATGATCCGATAAATATAAATGCTGAAGTTGACAGAGCAGACGTAATTGCATATGCAAAAAAGTATCTTGGCACAACATATCATTATGCCGGTAATGATCCGACAGGCTTCGATTGCTCAGGCTTTGTTTCTTTTGTCTTTAAGAATTTCAAAATTAACATGCCGCGGGGTTCCAGGGAATACAAATTTATAGGTACTGCATTGAAACCCTCAGAATTTAAAGTTGGTGATATTTTGGTTTTTTATGGTTACCGCGACAGTACTTCAATAGGACATGTAGGTATTATTTGCGAGGCAGATGGGATGAATTCCAAATTCATACATGCGTCTTCAGGTAAGGCTTACGGGGTAACTATCAGCGAATTAGGATCCAAAATGTATTCCCGCCGGTTTTACAAATGTATTGATGTGATCCGCGAATAAACAGAACTGATCTGAAATCGCGTTATTCCTTGTAAAACAGCAATGCTGCCAATCTTTCATCGCTTTCGTAAACATCTTTATAGAAATATATTTCACCCTGCTCATCAACCCATGCTGTAAAATAACCTATCGAAACAGGTATCTTATGTTTAAGACTGCAGATACTTTGTTTGCCGGCATGCATAGCAGCGTCAATTTTTTTTGGAGTCCAGGTTTCGTTATCTTCAAGAATCTTCAATGCCAATTCTCTGGCTTTCGCAACACGGACACAACCATGGCTGATGGCCCTGTTTTCTTTGTTGAAGGCGCTTTTAGCAGGGGTATCGTGTAAATAGATATCATTCGTATTGGGGAACATGAACTTTACCAATCCCAAGGAATTATTTTTACCGGGATTCTGGCGAACATTTCCATTGTTCCATTCCATATCATGAGATTTAAGGTAGTTTTTGTTTTTCTCTATTCCCGGTTTTATTTCCTTTTCAATAATTGACTTCGGCAAATTCCAATATGGACTGAAGACAATATAGCTCATCTTTCCGGCAAAAATGGCTGTTTCAGTCGCGCTGTCACCCACAACAACAGGTGAATCAAATATGATTTTGCCATCGCGTATAAATTTCATTTCATATGCAGGAATATTTACAAAAATATATTCCGGTGCATTAAAAGTTGCGGGTGAAATCCAACGGCAACGCTCCATGTTAACCACAAGCGTTTTAATACGCTCGCTCACGGGCACGTTCATATCATCAATATGTCGGGGTTTTATATACGCGTTTGGTTTGTAACCATTCCGCAACTTGTACTTTTTAACTGCGGCAACCAGTTCAGCATCATAACTGCTGCTCTGATTGTTTTGTTTGATATCACCGGTAATAAACAAACGCTCCCTGATCTGCTGAATCGCATTTGCTTTGTCGCCGGGCTTGTAGGATTTTATTTCAGGATCCTGATCGATTGTTTTCCAGCCTCCTTTTTCCTCGATACCACGATATTGTTTCAACACATCACGCAATTTATAATATTGACTAAATAAAATCAGGCTGTCATCATATTGCTTTTTGCGATCGGAAAGAAATGAATCGAGCAGACCTGCATAAGATACTTTTTTCCGGGGGAGCAGCCAACCAATGGCAGTGGTGTTTTTCTTGTCGATACCTTTATACACTTTGTCGACATAAAACAAATATAAATTGGTTAACAGCAATTCAGCATCATTAGGGTTGATCGTTTTATCTGATTTGCCCACAAATATTTCGTCAATATTTTTTTGATAAGGGAAAGGCGTAGAAATTCCTTCATCGTCGAGATTCTTCACTTTACTGTATAGCGAATTGCCATATTCACCCACACCTTTATGATCAAACCAGATATAGTTGTAATCATAAGTGCGGTAAATAGCACGCAAATCCTTTTCATATTGCTTTAATTCAGGATATGATTTGTAAAATCCGGTAATGAGTGTGCTGTCAAAAGGGATGGTAATGACTGTTTGTTTCGGGGCTTTTCCCTTTTGTTTACATGATTGGCCGGTCAGCGCTATCAGGATCACGATGATGACAAAAAGGAAAGAAAATTTTCTCATTGGGCAGGGTCATTATTTTAGTCCGAACAAAGGACAGTTTAAAACCTGGCTTTTGATGCATATTTTCAACCAGCATCATTCAGAGGTTTCACCATGCGAAGTAACGCATCTTTGTCTGGATAAATATTACAAAATTTTACCATTATGTTGCATGATTCACACATTTTTGTGTTTTGCATCAGCCCCGCTTTTGACACTTCGTTATACGGTGTTTTTTGTTTTACTTAAGTAGTTTTTCTAACTTTTTCCTGGTTTCTGCAGATTCCTGAACAGATAAAGCCTTTCTGAAATTCTCCATTGCCTTTGGCTTGTTGCCTGTTGCTTCAAAATAATCGCCGTAAGCATCATACACATTAAAACTTTTCGGATAATTATCAACATTCATTTTAAAAAATCTATTTGCTTTATCATATTGTTTCATGTGCAAAAACCGATATCCCATTCCATTAATTTGATTTTCAGGAGGGTTTACTTTATATCCAAATAATTGTGAGACATCTGCGTAGTGTTTTTCATATTTATCGGCAAAAACCATTGTTGAATCCATAAATTCTTTCCGCGACAGTTTAAAACGATACTTTTCAAAAATAAAACGCAGAGCATCATACGATGCAATCATTGGCACGGAACTGTGATCATCATTGCTGTAATATTTGCTTTCATATCTCAGGCCGTTCTGCTTCTGACTTTTAATATATTGATCCAAAGTTAAAATTGAACGTATTTGCCGGGTTTCAATAGTGGAATCATTTTGAACTTTTTTAATATCCATACCCTCTTCCATCGTATTCGCTATGCCTAAATACAATGTTGTACCCGCAAAATTATTTTCAGAAAGTGCCTTTTCAGTAGTCTTTAAAAAATACATTTTGTCCCACCACATGCCTGGTTCAATGCAGATATAGGAATTGAACAATTTGGTATGGTTTACCAAAGCATCCATCACCATTAAACCACCAAAGGAGTGTCCTATAAGTGTCTTATATGGTTGCGTGGGATAGGTCGCGTCAATATAAGGCATGAGTTCTTTCTCAATAAATGCCATAAATTGCTCGCCTCCGCCCGATATTTCAGAAAAAGCGCTGTCAATTCCCATAGACCGGTCGACAGCGGTGTGTGTTGGCGTTAAATCCCGGTTTCGGTCTGTATTGGGAATACCTACCACAATCATTTCAGGGCATATGGTATTGCCATTAACCTGGCTGAGCTGCTGGATCATACCCACTACCGAATAAAAATGAGCATCCCCGTCCAACAAGTACACCACAGGGTATCGTTGCATAGAACTGGCATCACCTGAGCCATTATTGGGAACATATACCCAGATTTTTCGCTGTTCATTCAGGATTTTTGATTGTATGCTGTCAATTGTTCCGATAATCACTTTATTGCCCGTTTGGGCAATTGCAGCAGTACCAAATAACAGAGCAAGTACAAGGAAAGGAAGGATTTTGTTTTTCATATTTAAGTTAATATTATTATGGGATAAATTTCGTACAAAGGTTACACATGGGCCAGCTGCGGAGAGCATAGTATCAGGAATATCCGTTGCTTTTCTCAGCACATCTTCGAGGTAGACGTCCTCGTTAAAAACCGCGTTTTTCCATGCCGGCATCAGGCGATCAAGCAATTAGGTCACTAATTAGCAGGTTGAATCTCACTTTGAATTTTAATCTGATACAAATTCATTCACATTGTACTTAATTTCTTTAAGCTTAAATCTGCCGTATACAAATTCGCCATCAGGATAATGCCAGATTGTTTCTCCATAGGTCATCACATTGGATCCATTTATGGTTCTATATTCAGAAACAGGGGTTGAGAACCGGTATTGTTTCATATCTGAAACAGCAGTACGGTCGTCGGAAGTGAAATTAATAAGCTGTCCTAAAGGATTGAAATACAAAACTGCCTTGATTGAAATTCCACGGTTTGTAAAAACAGCTTCAGCGGAAGCACTGTCTATTGCTTTCCATTCAATCCGCTTATCTATCAGCGTAGCCGGTGCCATCAGGCACATATCATTGAACAACGTTACTGTTTCTGCTTTATTCATACTTTCGCCAGCAATGTTTACCACCGAAAACAATCCGAACAATCGGATGTCCATCGTAGCAGTTGCCTTGATGTACCTGTGATAACCCGGAACGGTTACGCCGAACATCTTTGCTTTCATAAAAAACAGACGCGCAGGATCATCGAAAAAGTTATACTGTAATGTTGTGAATGGAAACCAATCTTTACCCTTTTCGCGCATTTGGCCTTCGAAAACAATTCGGACATTTCTTACTTTGGGCTTGTTTACAACGCCCGTGTATTTCAGATAACGCTGCACAGGTTCAGGCAATGGCTGAAGATCTGTTGCTGTAAGGATTTCTGTTGGCAAGGTATTGGTCCGGTGAAGATTATCATTCACATCCTTCTTAAATTGGTTTTCGAAACGAGTGCTCCCAAAGTACAAAACAGCCACAACTACTATAATAAGGTTGGCAATGGTCCCAAACCTGGCATCCTTCCACACCATAATTATAAGAACTGTGGAAATTGCCGCTGCAAGTATTCCCAGCCAGAACCACCATTCCGCCCTGGCAAGAAAAGCGATACCTGTGACCATAAAAAGGATGAATACGAT
>JBBRRV010000066.1:0-16559 GCA_038246075.1 Bacteroidales bacterium | reverse complement strand
GTTCTATAAATCGAAGGCTAATGCTTACTTTATTATATTTGAATAGGCGACTGCTTACTTTCGTTGTCTTATATCTTTCATAGGGACGAGGGACGATAGCTGGGGTACGAGGGACGAGGGACTAGGGACAACAATCAAACAAGGAGAAGTAGATTGATGGGATTCTTGGGATTGATGGGATTGAGGAGATTGATGGGATTGATGGGATTGATGGGATTGATGGGATTGATGGGATTGATGGGATTGATGAGATTGATGAGATTGATGGGATTGATGAGATTGATGGGATTGATGGGATTGAGGAGATTGATGGGATTGATGGGATTGATGAGATTGATGGGATTGATGGGATTGATGGGATTGAGGAGATTGATCGGATTGAAATACATGGAAATACATGGAAATACTTAGAAATACATGGAAATACTTAGAAGTACATTGAAGTACATTGAAGTACATTGAAGTACATTGAAGTACATTGAAGTACATTGAAGTACATTGAAGTACATTGAAGTACATGGAAATATTTTGAAATACTTAGAAACACTTAGGAATACTTAGAAGTACATTGAAGTACATTGAAGTACATTGAAGTACATTGAAGTACATTGAAGTACATTGAAGTACATGGAAATACATGGAAATACATAGAAATACATGGAAATATATGGAAATATTTTGAAATACTTAGAAACACTTAGGAATACTTAGAAGTACATTGAAATACATTGAAATACCTAGAAATACATAGAAATACATAGAAATATTAGTTCCCCGGATCAAAATTTTATTTAAATCCTGGAATTTGGAGCTTGGAATTTGGAATTTGGACCTTGGAATTTGGAACTTGGAACTTGGGACTTGTAACCTGGGACTTGGGACTTGGAATTTATTAACTGGAATATATTAAGAATTTATAAAAATCTATTAATCAGATAAATATATTCCAATTGGATAACAGTGGGATGTATTGGGCTCGAACCAATGACCCCCGCCCTGTCAAGGCGGTGCTCTGAACCAACTGAGCTAACATCCCCGGGGGTGCAAATGTAATAAAAATCCTTTATTTCCATGCACATAGATAATCACTGCCAGTTCTCAATTTAAATGCAACATATCAAACAGTTATAAATTATGAATAAATTTTATTTTTCAACACTCATTTCTGCTTTCCTGTTATTTGCCCCTGGGTCATACGCCCAGACAGGTGAAAAGAAATTTACGCTTGAAGACTTTGCTAAAAACCGTTCGTTTGTGCCCAAAACGATAAGAGGTTTAACCTCCATGAATGATGGCGAGCATTATACGACTCTGGAAGGACGAGGAACAAAAATTGTTCAGTATAATTATGCCACAGGAAGCATGGTAAAGACCATTCTTGATCTTGCGGAACTTAAATCTGACAAGATTGCAGCCATCACAGATTATGCCTTCAGCAAGGACGAGACCCTTATAATGCTTCAGACGAATGAAGATTATATCTACCGCCGGTCGTTCACGGCTGATTTCTATGTTTACGATATAAAGTCGCATAAATTAATTCCGGTAAGCACGAACGGCAAACAACAGCTGGCCACTTTTTCGCCTGACGGAACCCGAGTGGCCTTTGTAAGGTCGAACAACCTCTTCATTGCAACCCTTTCCGACGGATCAGAAATCCAGATAACCCGGGATGGAAAATTTAAAGAAATTATCAATGGTGCTCCCGATTGGGTGTACGAGGAGGAATTCGAATTCAATAAGGCTTTTGAGTGGTCGCCTGATGGCGCTTATCTTGCCTATGTGCGGTTCGACGAGCGCAAAGTTCCTGAATTCAGCATGACCTTATTTGAAGGTGCTGAACCTGAACTCACTAAAAATGCCCTTTACCCCGAGGTTAAATCCTTCAAATATCCCAAGCCAGGAGAGGCAAATTCCATTGTTTCAGTGCATGCCTATGCACTGGCATCCGGAAAAACAATAAAGATTGACATTGGCGAAAACACCGACATTTATATTCCGCGAATCCGCTGGACCAAAAGCTCCAATGCCCTGGCCGTAATCAGGCTGAACAGGCTTCAGAATAATTTCGAGATATTATTGGCCAACCCGGGAACAGGCGCAACCAGCCTGATTTATAAGGAATTAAACAAATGTTTTATTGATGAGGGCAATTTTGACAATCTGGTTTTTCTGGAAGATAATGAACACTTTATCCTGACAAGCGAGCGTGATGGCTGGAGCCATATATACTTGTATGATCTTTCGGGCAAGCTGGTAAATCAGATTACGAAGGGGGCCTGGGATGTTACCGAATACCTTGGATTTAATGCTTTAAACAAGCGCATCTATTATGCATCGGCCGAAACGTCTCCCTTAAGCAGGAACATATATTCAATTCGCATGAATGGCACGGATAAAATTCGTTTATCCGCAAAGGAAGGCACCAATACTGCCGAATTCAGCACCGGATGCAAATATTTTATCAATACCGGCAGCAGCATTGCCAATCCACCCATCGTCACACTCAATGCAAATACAGGCAAACAGATCAGGGTGCTGGAGGATAACAGTTTGCTTGTCGACAAACTAAAAGGATACGCTTTCAATTACAAGGAGTTTTTCACTTTTAAGAATTCAGCAGGCGTCGTGCTGAATGGTTATTTTATCAAGCCTGCAGGGTTTGATCCTGCGCGTAAATACCCTGTTTTGATGACCCAATACAGCGGGCCGAATTCGCAGGAAGTAAAGAACGAATGGGGTCTTGCATGGGAGGATTTTATGGCACAGCAGGGATATGTTATTGCATGTGTTGATGGCCGGGGTACCGGCGGCCGGGGTGAGGAATTCCGGAAGGTAACCTATATGCAGCTGGGAAAATTTGAAACCATTGACCAGATAGAAGCCGCCCGTTATATGGGCCGCCTGCCTTTCGTGGATTCTACGCGTATTGGCATTTGGGGCTGGAGTTTTGGCGGCTATATTTCCAGTTCCTGTCTGGTCAAGGGCAAAGGTGTTTTTAAAGCCGGAATTGCAGTGGCTCCGGTCACGAACTGGAGGTATTATGACGATATCTATACAGAGCGTTTCATGCGCACGCCGCAGGAAAATGCTGAAGGTTACGATCAGAATTCACCGCTCAATTTTGCAGAAGGCTTAAGTGGCAAACTCCTGATCTGCCATGGAACGGCTGATGATAATGTCCATCTGCAGAATACAATGGAATTCTCCGAGCGTTTAGTCCAGGCAAACAAGCAATTCGAGATGCAATTATATACAAACCGCAACCACAATATAAGCGGAGGGAATACGCGGTATCATCTTTTCACCCGGCTTACAGCATTTGTTCTGAATAATCTGTAAAATTGTTATGCATTAAATGATACAATCTTTGTAAAGATTAAAATATCATCTATCTTTGCACCCCTCAAAAAGTATTAATCACCAACGTAAGAAAAGCGTATAATTATGATTATAGTTCCTGTAAAAGAAGGCGAAAGCATCGACAAAGCCTTAAAAAAATTAAAGCGTAAGTTTGAAAAAACCGGAGTCGTAAAAGAATTACGCGCCAGGCAAAAATTCACCAAGCCTTCTATCGTTGACAGAGAGCAGAGGCTCAAAGCCATTTACGTTCAGCAGCTTCGTGAGGATCTGGAAAAATAGTCTTCTTATTTTTTTCGTTTTTTCGTTTTTCTTTACGGTTGGAAAAGTCTTGTTTGCGGGGTAATAATGTTGTATATTTAACGTTATTAAAGCGAGAGCAAGATTTTTTGTTTATTGTTGAAGGATAGCTTGTTGAAGGATAGATTCATTACATTTATAGAAGTGGAGAAGCGGTATTCGCCGCATACTCTTCTTGCCTACCGGCAGGATTTAGAGCAATTCTCTGTATATGCTTCCCTGGAACATGGCATTGCCGATATTGAGCTGGTTGATCATCATACAGTTCGGTCATGGTTTGTGTCCTTGATTGAAACGGGCACCACCCCCCGCACGATTACGCGGAAAATGTCAACCCTCCGGTCATTTTTTCGTTTTGCCAAGGTAAACGGGTTTTCCGGTCCCAATCCCATGCTCAAGGTTACAGCCCCTAAAGTGTCCAAACGACTTCCTGTATATATTGAGGAAGAAAAGATGGACAGACTGATTACTTTTGCACCGTCGGGTGATAAACCTACGGAGCTGAGAAATGAAACCATATTGTTGGTTTTCTATGCCACAGGAATCCGTTTATCAGAACTGATCGGCATCAGGCATGAAGATGTGGATCTGATAAGTGGTTCCATCAGGGTTACAGGAAAACGAAACAAGGAAAGGGTTGTTCCTATTGGTGATATGGTTATTGATTACCTGAACAGGTATATAAAACAGTTGTCGGAATCGGGACTTCCTGCAAACAAAAGCGGATGGTTGTTTGTTTCAGATAGTGGGATGCAACTATATCCGAAACTGGTTTATCGCATAATTCATGCCTTGTTGGCCAGGGTATCAACGAAAGAAAAACTAAGTCCGCATGTGCTCAGGCATACTTTTGCCACCCACATGTTAAATAACGGAGCTGACCTCAATGCCATAAAAGAAATACTTGGCCATTCAAGCCTTGCAGCAACGCAGGTATATACGCACAATTCTATTTCTAAGCTTAAATCTGTTTATAAACAAGCTCATCCCCGAGCATAAAAAAGGAGGTAACTATGAAAGTAAGTATCAACGCAGTGCACTTCAGGACTGATAAAAAACTTGATGATTTCATTCTGGAGAAAGTGGAGAAGCTAACTGGTCTGTATGATGGGATCATAGGAAGTGAAGTTACCCTTCGGGTCGAAAATAGTGAAACACCGGATAATAAGGTTGCCGAGATCCGGCTTTTAATCCGCGGAAACGATTTATTTGCCAAAAAGCAAAGTACATCTTTTGAAGAATCCACTGATTCAGCCGTTGAGGCCCTGAGGAAGCAACTGAATAAGTACAAAGAAAAGCTTAGAAACGAGTAAACAAAAGCCTGAGAATAAATTATTTTTCAGAACTGTTTGGTAATCCAATATTCTTTAATACATTTGCAGTCCTTTTAGAAAAGGACTGCTTTTTTGTTGATAGGCCAGCATTTACATGATTCAGCAAGGTAAATTGTCCCAGTTTCAAAATAATTATCAGCTAGTTCGGTAATGTTAAAAGCTTAGTTCTTAGCATTTTTTGCTATAAAAGGAGATTTATTGCCGGTGTAGCTCAGTTGGCCAGAGCAGCTGATTTGTAATCAGCTGGTCGGGGGTTCGAATCCCTCTACCGGCTCACGTTCTTATAATTTAGTGTTTTTTAATATTGCAGCGGGGAGGTACCAGAGCGGTCAAATGGGACAGACTGTAAATCTGTTGGCTCAGCCTTCGGAGGTTCGAATCCTCCTCTCCCCACATTGCCCGATGATAGTTTTGCCTGTTTTAATTGATAGACCTCTCGATCAATCGTGATGACACCTGCATAAAGGCGGAAGTAGCTCATTTGGTAGAGCGATAGCCTTCCAAGCTATAGGTGGCGGGTTCGAGCCCCGTCTTCCGCTCAAAAGCCGATGTAGCTCAGTGGTAGAGCACTTCCTTGGTAAGGAAGGGGTCACGAGTTCGACTCTCGTCATTGGCTCATAAAATATTTTGATTAAGTTTACACACTAAGATTAAAAACTACATACTAAAAAACATAACTTTAACCACAAATAATAAACATTAACTGATATGGCAAAAGAAAAATTTGACCGTTCGAAACCCCATGTGAATGTTGGAACGATTGGCCACATTGACCATGGTAAAACAACCCTGACTGCTGCAATAACCCTTACGCTAGCCGATAAAGGGTTATCAGAATACAGGTCATTCGATTCAATCGACAATGCTCCTGAAGAAAAAGCTAGGGGAATCACCATTAACACTGCTCACGTTGAGTACCAGACAGCGCTCAGGCATTATGCCCATGTTGACTGCCCTGGTCATGCCGATTACATCAAGAACATGGTTACAGGTGCTGCCCAGATGGACGGTGCTATCCTTGTTGTTGCTGCAACTGACGGACCTATGCCTCAGACCAACGAACACATCCTGCTTGCACGCCAGGTAGGAGTTCCCAAGATGGTTGTTTTCATGAACAAGGTTGACCTTGTTGATGATGAAGAACTTCTCGACCTTGTTGAGATGGAAATCAGGGAACGTTTATCATTCTATGGTTTTGACGGAGATACTACACCTATTATTCGTGGTTCAGCCCTTGGTGGATTGAATAAAGATCCTAAGTGGATCGAAAAAATCATGGAACTCATGGATGCAGTTGATACCTATATTCCGCTGCCAACACGTGCAAGGGATAAGGACTTCCTGATGCCTGTAGAAGATGTATTCTCAATCACCGGCCGTGGCACTGTTGCTACCGGCAGAATTGAATCAGGCGTTATCCACATCGGTGATGCTGTTGAAATCATCGGTATGAGTGATGAAAAACTGAAATCTGTCGTAACAGGTGTGGAAATGTTCCGCAAACTGCTCGATCAGGGTGAAGCTGGTGACAATGCTGGTCTGCTGCTGCGCGGTATTGATAAAGAATCAATCCGCCGTGGTATGGTTATTGCTAAACCAGGTTCTGTTAAACCACATAAAAAATTCCAGGCTGAGGTTTATATCCTCAAGAAGGAAGAAGGTGGTCGTCATACACCATTTCACAACAAATACCGTCCTCAGTTCTATTTCAGGACAACAGACGTTACAGGTGAGATTACCTTGCCTGAAGGAGTTGAAATGATTATGCCCGGTGATAACATTACCATTACAGTTGAACTGATTGCCGAAATCGCATTGAACCTGAACCTCCGTTTCGCTATCCGCGAAGGTGGAAGAACAGTTGGTGCAGGTCAGGTAACACAGATTCTTGACTAATTCAAGCATAATCAGCGCAGTGAAGGTATAGCGGATGCTTCCGGGATACCTTCGCTGCCTTATAAAATAAGAGATTATTCACAGCTTATGCCTGGGATACAGGTAAAAGCAATAGGTTACACGGGTGTAGCTCAATTGGTAGAGTGGCGGTCTCCAAAACCGTAGGCTGTGGGTTCGACTCCTACCACCCGTGCAAAAAATATTAGAACAACGATGGCAAAGAATAAAGTTTATGAGTACATCACAGAGAGTTATGATGAACTCATGCATAAAGTTTCATGGCCTAGCTGGAGTGAGCTACAGAATAGTGCCATTGTCGTATCCATTGCTTCCCTTATAATCGCGCTAGTCGTATTTTTGATGGATGAGACATTTCAATCGTTGCTGAAACAATTTTATTTAATGTTTTAGTAGCGGTATATCGCAATCTAATATTTTGTTACCCGATTAAAACCTGTCAATTCTTTATCCGGTATGGGCGAGCAAGTGAAAAAATGGTATGTGATAAGAGCCATAAGCGGGAATGAGAAAAAGGTAAAATTATACCTTGAAAGTGAGATAAGCCGGCTACATATGCAGGATTATATTTCGCAGATACTCATTCCTACCGAAAAGTTTTATCAGGTACGCAACGGCAAAAAAGTTAGCAAGGAAAGAAATTATCTTCCCGGCTATGTTTTGATCGAAGCAATACTGGTTGGTGAAGTTCAGCACACCATCAAAAATGTTCCGGGCGTTCTTGGATTCCTGGGTTCTAAAAATGAACCCGTTCCTTTACGCCAATCTGAAGTAAACCGAATTTTGGGAAAGGTCGACGAGCTCTCCGAGCAAGGCACCGAACTCAGCATTCCTTATATTGTAGGTGAAACGGTTACAGTCATTGATGGTCCCTTCAACAGCTTCAGCGGTGTGATTGAAGAAATCAACGAAGAGAAGAGAAAGCTGAAAGTTATGGTGAAGATTTTTGGACGGAAAACTCCGCTCGAACTGGGCTTCATGCAGGTGTCCAAAGAATAAGGATACAAACGGGTAACCGCGTTTCATTCATTAAAAAAGCAAAATAAAAATGGCAAAAGAAGTAAGTGCTTTAATCAAATTACAGATCAAGGGAGGCGCTGCAAACCCATCACCACCAATTGGACCTGCATTAGGTTCGAAGGGTGTGAATATTATGGAATTTTGCAAGCAATTCAATGCACGTACTCAGGATTCTGCCGGTAAAGTTATACCGGTTATAATTACTGTTTATAAGGATAAATCCTTCGAGTTCATTGTTAAAACTCCTCCTGTTGCTGTACAATTGCTCGAGGCTACAAAGCTGAAGAGCGGTTCACCTGAGCCCAACCGTAATAAGGTTGGATCTGTCACCATGCAACAAGTCCGGGAAATCGCCGAACAAAAGATGACAGACTTGAATGCTTTCACAGTTGAAGCAGCCATGACTATGGTAGCCGGAACAGCCCGTAGCATGGGTATAACAGTTAAAGGTGATGCTTAAACAGTAATGGGCTGGCATGGGTTCATCCCTTGCTGGTTATTGCTGAGCGCATTCATAATTTATTAATAACACGAGACGAAATGACTAAATTGACGAAGAAACGGAAAGAAGTTCTAGCTAAATTCGACAAGGATAATCTCTATTCTCTTGCGGATGCAGCCCGAATCGTCAAAGATATCACTACAACGAAGTTTGATTCTTCTGTTGATATCGATGTGCGTTTAGGCGTTGACCCCCGCAAAGCCAATCAAATGGTTAGAGGAATTGTCACACTTCCGCATGGAACTGGAAAAACCGTTAGGGTATTAGTGCTTTGCACACCCGATAAAGAAGAGGAAGCAAAAGCAGCAGGAGCTGATTTTGTTGGACTCGACGATTATATTAAAAAGATCAAAGAAGGCTGGACAGATGTCGATGTTGTCATCACCATGCCCAGCGTTATGCCAAAAGTAGGCGCACTAGGTCGTATCCTCGGCCCACGTGGTCTTATGCCTAATCCTAAAACCGGAACCGTTACAATGGAAGTTGGTAAAGCTGTGACCGAAGTAAAGGCAGGTAAGATCGATTTCAAGGTTGACAAATTCGGTATTATTCATGCAGGTATTGGTAAAGTATCCTTCGGAGAAGATCAGATACTCGAAAATGCAAGAGAAATTTTGCAGACCATACTCAAACTGAAACCGTCGTCCTCTAAAGGTACTTATGTGAAAAGCATTTATATGTCGAGTACTATGAGCCCGGGTATCCGCGTCGATCAAAAAACAATCACGGTATAGTTCGCTGAGAAACGTATCATTAAAAAACGAGGACATTCGTAATGACAAAAGAAGAAAAGAATCAACAGATTGATATCCTAACCGAGCAGCTAAAGACTACGAACTATCTGTACATCACAGATATTTCCAACCTGAACGTTGCAACTACATCAAGGCTTCGCCGTCTTTGTTTCAAACGCGACGTTAAACTGATCGTAGTGAAAAACTCCCTGCTGCAAAAAGCTATGGAGCGCTCGGGAAAAGAATTCGGTCCTTTGTATGATGTGCTTAAAGGTGCTTCATCTATCATGATAGCCGAAGCTGGCAATATTCCCGCCAAACTGATTAAGGAATTCCGCAAGACCGCACCAAAACCTATTCTGAAAGGTGCATTTATCTCGGAAATGACTTATGTTGGCGACAACCAGCTGGAAGCATTGATGAACATCAAATCGAAAAACGAACTTATCGCCGACGTTATTGCATTACTGCAGTCGCCAGCCAAGAACGTTATTTCGGCACTGCAATCAAGCGGACAGAAACTATCGGGTATACTTACAACATTATCGGAGAAACCGGAATAAGCATTCCAGTTATCAACGGTATCAGAGAAATCAAAATCATTCTATAACAATTAAAAAAATCATAAAATGGCAGACTTAAAAGCTTTCGCAGAACAGTTAGTTAATTTAACCGTGAAGGAAGTTAACGAATTAGCTCACATTCTCAAAGATGAATATGGTATCGAACCAGCAGCAGCAGCTCCTGTTATGATGGCTTCAGCCGGTGCAGAAGTTGCAGCAGTTGAAGAAAAATCCACATTCGACGTAATTATCAAAGCAGCTGGTCAATCAAAACTGGCAGTTGTTAAATTGGTAAAAGAACTCACCAGCCTTGGCCTCAAAGAAGCAAAAGAACTGGTTGATGCTGCTCCAAAAACTTTGAAAGAAGGCGTTTCAAAAGACGAAGCAGAAGCACTCAAAAAATCATTAGAAGACGCAGGCGCAGAGGTTGAAATAAAGTAACTAATGATATTTGATTACAATTATCGTTAAACCAGCTACTTACCTGCACTTAGGTGCGGGTAAGTTTGCTTGTTTTTGTTCCTGTGACAAACCGGAAATAATTGTTGAGATATGTTATTTGTTTATTTAATTTAAATCATAGCACCTTGGCTTCAAATAAAATCGAAAGAACCAATTTCGCATCTACTCGGATTCATTCCGAATATCCCGATTTTCTTGATGTTCAGCTCAAATCGTTTCAGGATTTTTTCCAATTGGAAACTAATCCTGATAATCGTATTAATGAGGGGTTGTTCAAAGTTTTTTCCGAGAATTTCCCGATAACTGATGCACGTAACAACTTCGTTCTTGAGTTCCTGGACTATTTTATAGATCCCCCCAGGTATTCGATCGAAGAGTGTATCGAACGTGGACTTACCTATAGCGTACCGCTTAAGGCAAAATTAAAGCTTTATTGCACGGATCCCGAGCATGAAGATTTCGAGACCATCATCCAGGATGTTTATCTTGGTATGATCCCTTATATGACCCCAAAAGGAACTTTTGTGGTCAACGGGGCCGAAAGAGTCGTTGTTTCCCAGCTGCACAGATCGCCTGGTGTATTCTTCGGCACAAGCTTCCATGCCAATGGCCAGCAATTGTACTCCGCCCGCATCATCCCTTTCAAAGGATCGTGGATGGAGTTCACCACCGACATCAATAACGTGATGTACGCTTACATCGACCGTAAGAAAAAATTACCGGTTACTACCCTGCTGCGGGCTATTGGTTTCGAGAGTGATAAAGACATCCTCGAAATTTTTGACCTTGCCGAGGAAATTAAGGTTACCAAAGTGGGCCTTAAAAAAGTAGTTGGCCGAAAACTTGCCGCCAGGGTTTTAAAAACCTGGATCGAAGATTTCGGTGACGAAGATACGGGTGAAGTTGTTTCAATTGAGCGTACCGAAGTAATTATCGACCGCGAAACAATTCTCGAAGCAAATCAGATCGATCTGATTGTAGAGGCCGGCGTTAAAACCATCCTGCTGCACCGTGAAGACGTGAACTCTTCGGACTTCATGATTATCTTCAATACCTTGCAGAAGGATACAGCCAATTCAGCTAAAGAAGCTGTTGAATACATCTACCGCCAGTTGCGAAATGCTGAGCCACCCGATGAAGAAACCGCTCGCGGCATCATCGACAAACTCTTCTTTTCCGACAAACGATATGATTTAGGCGATGTAGGCCGTTACCGTATCAATAAAAAGTTAGAACTGGATATCCCCATCACTACCAAAGTACTTACAAAAGAGGATATCATAGCCATCATAAAATACCTCATTGGGTTGATCAATTCCCGCAGGGAAGTTGATGATATCGACCACTTGAGCAACAGACGTGTGCGCACCGTAGGCGAACAACTGCATAACCAGTTTGGTGTTGGTCTGGCCCGGATGGCCCGTACCATTCGTGAACGCATGAACGTGCGCGACAACGAAGTGTTTACACCTACCGATCTGATCAATGCTAAAACATTATCGTCGGTTATCAACTCATTCTTTGGCACCAACGCACTATCGCAGTTCATGGACCAAACCAACCCGCTTGCTGAACTTACGCACAAACGTAGGGTTTCTGCACTCGGACCCGGAGGTTTATCACGCGAACGTGCAGGTTTTGAAGTTCGCGACGTTCACTATACCCACTATGGACGGTTGTGTACGATTGAAACTCCTGAAGGTCCAAATATCGGGCTGATCTCCTCTCTCTGTGTTTATGCTAAAATCAACAAACTTGGTTTTATTGAAACACCTTATAAAGAGGTTATCAACGGCAAAGTCAATATGGAGGAATCCATATACCTGAGTGCTGAAGAGGAGGAAAATAAGATTATCGCCCAGGCTACAACGCTTATGGACGAAACCGGACACTTTGAGGAAGAAAAAGTTAAAGTGCGGTACCTTGCTGATTATCCTATTATCGACAGGAACAATGTTGACCTTATTGATATTGCTCCTAACCAGATCGCATCCATTGCAGCATCGCTCATTCCTTTCCTTGAGCATGATGATGCCAACCGTGCGCTCATGGGATCAAATATGATGCGCCAGGCAGTGCCTTTGCTCAACCCCGAATCTCCTATTGTCGGCACGGGTATTGAAGCCAATGTTGCACAGGATTCACGCGTGCTGATTAATGCTGAAGGCGACGGATTGGTTGAATATGTTGATGCGATGGAAATCGTTATCCGCTACACACGTCTGGAAGAAGAGCGTTTGGTTAGTTTTGATGATGATGTAAAAAGCTACAAGCTTGTCAAATTCTCCCGTACGAATCAGAATACCTGTATGAACCTGAGGCCTATCGTTCGTAAGGGCGATAAAGTCAAAAAAGGACAGGTGCTTTGTGAAGGCTATGCAACCCAGAACGGAGAACTCGCACTTGGTCGGAACCTGATGGTGGCATTTATGCCCTGGAAGGGTTACAATTTTGAAGATGCCATCGTTATCTCCGAAAAAGTTGTGAAGGAAGATATCTTCACCTCGGTGCATATTGAAGAGTTTACCCTTGAAGTTCGTGATACCAAACGCGGTGTTGAAGAACTTACCAACGACATACCAAATGTGAGCATTGAAGCAACAAAGGATCTCGACGAAAACGGTCTTATCCGCATTGGTGCTGAAGTGAATGAGGGTGATATTCTGATCGGAAAGATTACGCCAAAAGGCGAAAGCGATCCCACACCTGAAGAGAAACTGCTTCGTGCTATTTTTGGCGACAAAGCCGGCGACGTTAAAGACGCCTCTCTCAAAGCACCTCCTTCAATGAAGGGTGTTGTAGTCGGGAAGAAGTTGTTTTCGAGGGTTGTGAAGGACAAGAAGCTGAAGGCAAAGGAAAAGGATATCGTAAAAATCCTTGACGATGAATTCTCGAAGAACAGCCTTGACCTGAAGAGCAAACTGGTTGATAAACTGACCATACTGGTCAGCGGTAAGACCTCACAAGGCGTATATAGTAACTTCAAGGATGAAGTTATTCCCAAGAAGGTGAAGTTCACGCAAAAGATGCTCACAGGCATCGATTACACGAACATTAACCCCAATAAATGGACCACTGATAAAGATGTGAATGACCTGATCAAGCAATTGATCAACAATTTCATCATCAAGCATAAGGAGATCCAGGGCATTTACAGCCGTAAGAAATTTGTGGCCACTGTTGGCGACGAGCTTCCCAATGGCATCATCCAGATGGCTAAGGTATATGTTGCCAAGAAGCGTAAGCTTAAAGTTGGTGATAAAATGGCCGGACGACATGGTAACAAAGGCATCGTTGCACGAATTGTGCGTGAAGAAGATATGCCTTTCCTGGAAGACGGTACACCCGTTGATATCGTTTTAAACCCGCTTGGTGTTCCTTCACGTATGAACCTTGGGCAGATCTTTGAAACTATATTAGGATGGGCCGGCTCTAAACTCGGGCAGAAATATAAAACGCCGATTTTTGACGGCGCAACGCTCGAACAGATCAACCTACTGATGGACGAAAGCGGACTTCCACGTAACGGAAGGGTATATCTTTCTGACGGCGGAACTGGCGAACGTTTCGATCAACCTGCTACCGTCGGATATATCTATATGCTGAAACTTCATCACATGGTGGATGATAAGATGCATGCACGTTCTATAGGACCATACTCACTCATTACGCAGCAACCTTTGGGCGGGAAAGCCCAGTTCGGGGGACAGCGTTTTGGTGAAATGGAAGTATGGGCACTCGAAGCTTTCGGCGCCGCTCACATCCTGCAGGAAATACTTACTGTAAAATCCGATGATGTTATTGGCCGTGCCAAAGCATACGAAGCTATTGTAAAAGGTGATAATATGCCTACTCCCGGCATTCCTGAATCATTCAATGTATTGGTTCATGAATTAAGGGGCCTTGGATTGAACATCACCTTCGATTAAATCGTCTTTAGCGTTAGCACAAGGTAACGGATGATCATCCGGGTACGTTGTGCTAGCCGCTAAAATGATTACAGGCTTCGGCTTTAATTATCTTTTATTCAATGCGTTAATAAAAAACAACATATGGCTTTCAGAAAAGAAAATACGGTAACCAGTAATTTCTCGAAGATCACCATCAGCCTCGCATCTCCGGAAACTATCCTGGAGCGTTCAAGCGGGGAGGTGCTGAAACCCGAAACCATCAACTACCGCACCTATAAACCCGAACGCGACGGCCTCTTTTGCGAGCGGATCTTCGGACCTGTGAAGGATTGGGAGTGTCATTGCGGAAAATACAAAAGGATCCGTTACAAAGGCATCGTTTGCGACCGCTGTGGCGTAGAAGTTACCGAGAAAAAAGTGCGTCGTGAACGTATGGGGCATATTCAGCTCGTTGTTCCGGTTGCACACATTTGGTTTTTCAGGTCATTGCCCAACAAAATAGGTGCATTGCTCGGATTGCAGACCAAAAAGCTCGATATGATCATCTATTACGAGCGCTATGTAGTCATCAACTCAGGTGTTAAGGAAGCCGACGGCGTCAAGTATCTCGATTTCCTCACTGAAGAGGAATATTTCGATATACTGGAAACCCTGCCAAAGGATAATCAACTCCTCGATGACAGCGACCCCAACAAATTTATTGCAAAAATGGGTGCCGAGGCACTGAACGATCTGCTGGCAAGGCTCGACCTCGACCAGAACTCGTTCGATCTGCGTCATAAGGCAAGCACCGAAACATCCCAGCAACGTAAAGCTGAAGCACTCAAACGCCTTCAGGTATTCGAAGCCTTCCGCGAAGCGCAGAAGCGTATAAAGAATAACCCTGAGTGGATGATTGTGAAAGTTGTGCCCGTGATTCCACCTGAACTCAGGCCGCTCGTTCCTTTGGATGGAGGCAGATTTGCCACTTCCGACCTGAACGACCTTTACCGCAGGGTTATTATCCGTAACAACCGGCTCAAAAGGCTCATCGAGATTAAAGCTCCTGATGTCATCATGCGTAACGAAAAACGTATGCTGCAGGAAGCTGTTGATTCATTGTTTGATAATTCACGCAAAGCCAATTCGGTTAAGACTGAATCAAACCGCGCCCTCAAGTCATTAAGTGATAGTCTTAAAGGTAAACAAGGCCGGTTCCGTCAGAACCTCCTCGGAAAACGTGTTGACTATTCAGGACGTTCGGTCATTGTGGTTGGTCCGGAACTTAAACTTTCCGAATGCGGACTGCCTAAGGACATGGCTTCCGAACTTTTCAAGCCGTTTATTATCCGTAAAATGCTCGAAAGAGGCATTGTAAAGACTGTAAAATCGGCCAAGAAAATTGTGGATCGCAAAGATCCCGTTGTTTGGGATATTCTCGAAAATATATTGAAAGGACATCCGGTTATGTTAAACCGGGCTCCTACACTTCACAGGTTGGGTATCCAGGCTTTCCAGCCTAAACTCATCGAAGGCAAGGCTATTCAGCTTCACCCGCTCGTTTGTACGGCTTTCAATGCCGACTTTGACGGTGACCAGATGGCTGTGCACGTTCCACTTGGAAATGCTGCCATTCTCGAAGCCCAGATTCTGATGCTTGCTTCGCACAACATCCTGAACCCTGCCAATGGTGCTCCTATCACTGTTCCTTCACAGGACATGGTTTTGGGTCTCTATTATATGACCAAAGGACGTCGCAGCGACAGCGAACAGACAATGAAAGGCGAAGGCTTCAAGTTCTATTCTGCCGAAGAAGTTATTATTGCCTATAATGAAAAAGCAGCCGACCTCCATGCGCATATCTCCGTTAAAACTCCGGTATATGAAAATGGTGTACTGGTCGAAAAAATGATCGAAACTACTGTTGGAAGAGTTCTTTTCAACCAGGTTGTGCCGAAAGAATATGGTTACATTGACCAACTACTGACCAAAAAAGCACTTCGTGATATTATCAGCGATGTTTTGAAGAAAACCGGAACTGCAAAAACTGCAAAATTCCTGGATGATATCAAATCGCTTGGATTCACAATGGCTTTCAAAGGAGGTCTTTCTTTCAACCTGAGTGATGTGATTGTTCCTGCTGCAAAGGAAAAACTTGTTGCCGATGCCAAGCTCGAAGTTGAAGACGTTATGAATAATTATAACCTTGGCGTCATCACCACGAATGAACGGTATAACCAGATCATTGACATCTGGACACATGCAAATGCCAACCTGACACGTACCGTAATGACACAATTGTCGACGGACAGACAGGGGTTCAATCCTGTATACATGATGCTTGATTCGGGAGCCCGTGGTTCTAAAGAACAGATCAGGCAGCTTTCCGGTATGCGCGGACTGATGGCTAAACCACAGAAATCCGGTGCCGGTGGAGGAGAAATCATCGAAAACCCAATCCTCTCCAACTTTAAGGAAGG
>JBBRRV010000065.1:0-16576 GCA_038246075.1 Bacteroidales bacterium | reverse complement strand
TAGCCAAACTTATTTATGAAGGGTTGAATAATCCATCTCAATTCGGGAACCGTTACCCTGTCAGTCAAAAATTCGCTGTTGCAGCCATGAGCTGGGCAGAATTGGGTTTAAGTTATGCTTATGTTTTCAGTCAGTCACAACTCGAATGCTGGTCAGGTGGTATTACCCTCAAACGTCTGTGGGGATACAGCGGTGCCTATACTTATGTAAACAATATAGATTATATGGTTCGTAACCGGGATACTTTAACCATATACAATATTAATGCTGAAACAGGCTATTCCCTCCCTTTAGAATACAGTACAAATCAGTTCCTGGGTACTCCGCTGTTTCGCGGTCGCGGATATGGATTCGATATCGGGGTCACCTATCAAAAGATGAAAAAAGAGCACCAGGATGCCAGTTACAAGTCTGTTTGTGCCGAAGAATACAAGCCTTACAAATACAGGATCGGTATATCCATTATCGACATCGGCAGCATTTCTTTCAAAAAAAACGCGCAACGGCTAGTTTTTAAAAATACGAATACTGCCGATCTAAACTTCAGGACTATAAACACCGTCAGCATAGATTCCACTGTCAGCGATATCAGCATGCATTTTTATAATGACCCTAACAAATTGCTACAGGGAAGCAGTATCAGAGTCGGCTTACCGACCGCGCTAAGTGTGCAAATGGATATAAATTATACAGGAAATTGGTACATAAACGGAATACTCATCTATCCACTCATGCTGAGAAGCGCAGGTATTGAGCGCCCGGCCCTGCTTGCCGTAACTCCGCGCTATGAAACGGATCATTTCGAAGTGGATATGCCCGTCTCCATGTATGATTTTAAGCGACCGCGCATCGGTATCAGCATGCGTTTATTTTTCCTGACCATTGGCACCGATAAACTGGGTGGCTTTTTTAACCTCAGCGATTTCACCGGAATGGATTTTTATATGGCGTTAAAATGGAATTTTTTGAAAGGACAGTGCCACGACAAGCGTAAAACAAACAGTGGTTCCTGTGTGGGATTTAAATGACAAATTCACCGGATTCTAATTCGCCTGCCGGATTGATCCGTGAAAGGCATTTCTAAGCAAAGGCGGGGGCATCACGTGGCTTTAACATCCAGTGCATCGCGAAGCCCATTGCCGATGAGCATAAACGCCAATACCATAATCATGATCGCCAGTCCAGGCAAAATAGCCAGGTAAGCCGAATCGAGGATGATATAGCCATAATTATCTTTTATCATCGTCCCCCAGGATGGCATTGGCGGTTGTACACCGATTCCCAGGAAACTAAGACCAGCTTCAATCAGGATGGCTGAAGCAAAGTTGGCAGCTGAGATGACAATGATGGGTGCAAGTGTATTGGGCAGGATGTGACGAAAAATGATGCGCGGATTTCGGAATCCCAGTGCTTTCCCTGCTTCCACATATTCCTTTTCGCGAATGCTTAAAATTTGTCCGCGCACTACCCTTGCCACCTCAACCCACATGGTGAGGCCAACAGCAATAAACACCTGCCAGAATCCTTTGCCAAGTGCAAATGTGATGGCGATGACCAGCAGCAATGTTGGAATAGACCAGACTACATTGATCAGCCAGGTAATAAGTGCGTCAGTAAAACCACCGAAGAAACCTGCAATTGAGCCCAGGAAAAGCCCGATAAGCAATGAGATAGCCACTGATATAAACCCGACTGACAGGCTGACACGCGTTCCAATCATTAATTGACTCAGCATATCACGGCCATAACGATCGGTCCCCAGCCAATAGTGACGTACAACCAGGTTCCTTTGCTTTACTTCCTCCTGAAGTTCCGTCACTGTCATATGTATAAGCCGGCCATGCGCATCGTGAAAATCCACTGTCTGGATTTTATTATGTTCAACCACTTCTGCTTTGGGAATACCATACAGCACATCGGTAAGGCTGTATTTCAGCTCAGGTCCGTCGGTAAGATCGCGGCCGGAAACAGCCTTAACGACAATGAATCCATTTTTGAAATAGTAAGAAAGAATTGGAACAGGGCGCCTGGTGCTTTTTTCGCCCCATAGCATCCTGGAAGGCCAACTGACTTCGGCATTTTCCATAGGCCGGTTCAGGTATAATATTTTAACAGCCGATCCGGGTTTTCTGCACGAGAGTTCGAGTATCTGTTCATTGGCAAAGGGTGTCTGATCAGGTGTAATCAGGTAACCCAGTATTGCTATGAGCACGGCCAGTATAACTACTGCTGCTGAAACCATTGCGAACTTATCCTTAAATAAGCGCCGCATAGCCAAATCAGTCAGTGATCCTTCACCCGAATATTTCCTGTTGCGAAAAAGACCCACGTTCAATATTTCTTATCACCATCAAACAACCCGTCGATGATGCTGCCACCTATGTTTGTGATGCTGCTGCTTTCGTCGCGATTGCCGGAATGCAAAGCAGACACGATATCGGTTTGTATTTCGATGCCATCCTCCATGAATATCATCGCACCTACTTCGGCCCTAACCCCTTCTCCGGGATAGCGCCTGATCTCCCCGATTTGCATATCGTTGCCATGGATGGTGTAATCAGTCAAATCTGCCATAGAATTCACATTGTGTTGTCATGAGCAAAGCTAGGAATAATTCCTGGTCCGGCAAAGATGGCGGCTAATTGCCTGATCAATTCACTCCTGTGCCTGGAATTATTGCTCACATTTTTTACTTTGAATTCCGGAAATTTAAGCTACTTTTGCCGTTGAATCATACGGTGGGTGTAGCTCAGTAGGTTAGAGCGTCAGATTGTGGTTCTGAAGGTCGTGGGTTCGAGACCCATCATCCACCCCAGCAAACTCCCGGATACCATAAGTGTATTTGGGGGTTTTTTTTTATATCTTCGTTCTGTCTAATCCCTTAATCCTTTTAGAAGTTGAACGCACCCGTAATTTTGCGCATTTTGCTTGTGGCTTCCGGTGGCGCTGTTGGTTCGGTACTTCGGTATTTTGTATCCGGACTTGGCTCGCGCTGGGGAAACGGAATTTTTCCATGGGGGACCTTGCTGGTAAACCTAACCGGATCTTTTTTAATCGGCCTGGCATGGGGTTTGCTCGGACGTGAAGACATTCCTCCTCAAACACGGCTTTTCCTGTTTATCGGCATATTCGGAGGATTTACAACTTTTTCCACCTTCACCTTCGAAAGTTTTAACCTGTTCAGGGATGGCAACATCAAAATGGCGGTCAGCAACCTGCTAATCAGCAATGTTGGTGGTATCATCTGTGTTTTAGCAGGTATATTTGTTTCAGGAATTTTACTTCAACTTAAAAAATAAGATCATGAAGACTCCGGAAAATGGTGTTGTGATGCGGATTTTCATTGGCGAAAGTGATACCTGGCAGGGAACGAACCTGAGTGAAGCCATCGTGCTGAAAGCGCGGAAACTGGGTATCAACGGAGCCACTGTGCTTCATGGCATCATGGGCTACGGGGCTCACAGCCTTATTCACACCACCAAAATATTGCGACTCTCCGAAGACCTTCCGGTTATCATCGTCATTGCCGACACCAAAAACAGGGTCGAACTACTGATGCCATTCCTGGAAGAAACTGTCAAGGAGGGACTTGTAACCATAGAAGCCGCTGATATTTACCGGTTTACAGGAGGAAACAAGTCGCAGTTAAAATAAATTGCAGCCTAACCTATATAGCCCGGCAAACTTTAACCTACCAACATGATCATCAACAAATTGATTACCATCGAAGGTCGTGTTCAGGGAGTTGGATTTCGCCATTCAGCGTGCATGGCAGCCCGGCGTTTCAGGATTTCGGGAATGGTAAGTAACACCAACGACGGTGATGTGTATATAGAAGCACAGGGAGAAGAAGATGATGTCCTGTCATTTATTGGATGGTGCCGGCAAGGACCTCCGCTGGCGAGGATTGTGAATGTTAAAATCCAGGATGGCGCGCATGTGAATTATTCGGGATTCTCAGTCCGGTGAAGGGCAGCTTCTAAATAAATTCCAAGTCCCAAGGTCCAAGTCCCAAGAAATCTTGCTGCGATAGCCAAATATTTCTATTTATTTCTATGTATTTTTATGTATTTCAATCCCATCACTCCCTCGCTCCATCTCCCGCTCACCCCATCTCCCCTTCTCTATATCCTGATTGTGCCATTATTTAATGGTGGCCGTCTTTTTAGCTATTGTGCTTACCCTTGTATTCGCATAAGCGGCAAAGAATCCCACTGCTCCGTTATTCACATTGCCCGGAACATTCGCAGGAGGACCGCTGAAAAGCGGATTCTGCCCTCCAACTTCTGTTTGCACAGCCTGAATGAATTTAAAATAGTCAGCGGTAATACCTGCCACTTTGAGTGTAATGATATCGCCTGGCTTAACCCGTTCATCAGTGCGGGCCTGGTTCAGGAATCCGACACCTATTCCGTTCGTATAGTTTCCGTTGTATAACTGATCATCAACCACTGTCTTCTTATTTATGGTATCGGTAATTAAGACATTGTTGCGATAGATATCGAACATATAGAAATCGGTCGTAGGCGGATCAAGAACGTAGCACTGCACTTCATAAAATCCTTCCTTTCCCCAGTCAGGATGATATTTGAGTCTGATGGAATCCGCCTTCACAATCGGACGTAAAACGCTGCTTGCTTCGAAGGCAGCATTGCCGTTAATGGGCTCTTTCAATAAAATCAAAAGCTTATACGTATGATTGGGCAGGCCAAAAACATCCGGAGCTGTCTGATAAATACCCGGCTTCTGCTCTGTCAGTTGCCAGGTGGCAGATCCATCGCTTATCGTAACGGTGGCACCCGACACAACAGGTGCAGGCTCGTTGTAGAAATAACTGGTTGTCATCGTTAGTTTAACCTGTTGGGGAACCGTATCTGTAGAAACAGCCCCTTCAACAACCAATCGTGTATAGGAACTGTCGAGTTTCAGATCGATTTTCTCGGTACAGCCCCATAAAAGTGAAAGGCTCAGAAATAATATGATGATGTGGTTACGCATGTGCAACTGTTGTTCAAAAAGTGAAATTATAAGTGATTGACGGAATGACAGAAAACAAGTAAGTTTTCTCGGCATAAGTTGTATTAGGATCAGTCTTGTCCTGCACAAAATTGATGGTCCAGGCATTTTTGCGGCCATAGGCATTGTAGACTGAAAAATTCCATTCTCCTCGCCAGCGACGGCCTTCCTTAGGCTTTCCTTTTATAGTGGCGGCAATATCGAGGCGATGGTAATCGGGCAAATGGTAGGCATTCCGATCAGAATAAATCGGCACGACTTTATTGCCTATTACTGCACGACCAGTCGGGTATGTGACAGGTATCCCGCTGGCGTAAACCCAGTTGGCTGAAATGATAAGCCGCTTCGAAAGTTCATAATTGAGCACAACGGCAATATTGTGAGGCTTATCGTATGGAGCGCTGTATACGTTCCCGTTATTGATTTGCGGAACCTTGCGTTTGCTGGTCGAAAGCGTATAACTTACCCAGCCATTGAGTCTTCCTTCGGGTATTTTTGCCATCATCTCCAGGCCGTATGCCCATGCATTCCCGAATCTGAGTTCTCCGTCAAGTTTCTTATTTAAGAGCAATTGCGCGTGATCACGGAAATCAATGACATTATTCATTTTTTTATAATAGACCTCTACAGAAGTTTCGATCATGTTGTGACGGAAGTTACGGAAATAGCCCAGAGCCACCTGGTCGGCTACAGATGGCTTGATATTGGGAGACGAAGGAAACCAAATATCAAGTGGAGTGCCGGCAGTTGAATTTTGAGCCAGGTGCACATATTGTGCAGTCCGCGAATAACTTGCTTTGATGGACGATATTTCATCTAAGGTATAAATCAAACCTAACCTTGGCTCCAGTGTAGCAAAGTTATTAAAGAATTTACCCTTATTGTATACTGTGGAATCGACAGCGTCATAATTATTATTGTAATGATAAAGTGTTGTGCCCCCGACATTCTGAAAAACAGAAAGCCGCAAGCCGTATTTAAGTGTCAGCAAACCTGATATCTTTTGCTCATTGCTGATGTATATTCCGTGCTCCATCGCAAAACTTCCGGGAAGAACATAATCTGTGATCAGCGTGCTATCGCCCTCTCCCCTGGCTTCGCCCGGAAAAAATTCATGATAGGTGGACGAGGCGCCAAACTTGATGGTTGATGTTGGTGAGATAAACCAGCTGAAATCAGCTTTAGCCGTGTAATCGCGTAAATTTGACGTCCATTTGAAAGCACTGGCCTCACCTTTGGGGGTTCCAAGGCTGTAATCGTATTTGCTGTATATGACGGAGAAATTGGAGAAAAGGCTTTTGGAGAAAAGATGATTCCAGCGCAGTGTGGCAGTTTGGTTGCCAAGGCTCATGAGTGCAAACTGATTGCTGAAAATATCGCGACCAAAATAACCTGAAATAAAAATGCGGTTATTGTCATCGAAACGATGTGTGGCCTTGGCATTAAAATCGTAGAAGTAAAGCTTATTGTCGCGTACATCCTTATTGCTCGACAGCGGTAGAAAAAGATCGGCATACGTGCGCCTTCCCGAAACAATAAACGAGGTATTCTCATTAAATACCGGACTTTCAAGCGTAAGCCTGCTCGAAATGAGCCCTAATCCGCCTGTAGCTGAAAATTTGCGGGAATTGCCATCTTTCATCCGCACATCCAGCAATGAAGAAAGTCTTCCGCCGCTGGCTGCAGGAATATCCCCTTTATACAGGGTAACATCCTTGATGGCATCATTGTTGAAAACAGAGAAAAAACCAAGCAGATGGGATGCATTGTATACCACAGCCTCATCGAGCAGGATAAGGTTTTGGTCGGGGTTCCCCCCGCGAACGCTAAACCCTGTTGACCCCTCACTTGTCGCCTGCACGCCTGGCAGCAGCTGTATGGCCTTGATCAGGTCCACCTCACCAAACAATGCAGGAATGCGGTTGATGGATTTTACATCCATCTTAATTACGCTCATTTCAGGCTTTTTCACGTTGTCATCCTTACGCTGGGCTACGATCTCAACTTCAGAAAGATCTTCATGCCTGTATGTGAGGTCCATGTTTAAAGTTACATTCCGATGCAGGTCAACCTGCTGTTGTTTTGTAGTGTAGCCTAAAAACGAAAACTCCAGCAAATAGCTTCCCTCGGGCAAACTGATTGAATAAAATCCATAAAGATTTGTAGTGGCGCCCGATTTAAGACTCCTGATGTAAACCGTAGTTCCTATCAGTGCCTCGCCATTGCTGCCATCTTTGATATAACCACTGATGCTATAAGTTTTTCCGGAAGGGCTGTCGGCACTGGCAATACCTGCAAACGAAAATAATGTGATCAACAACACAAACCTGATAATAATATTTAGTTGCATATAATAATGATTGTAAGCTGAAATTTTCAGTAAAATAAGCCCGGCAAATTGATATTCCTGCTGGTAAAAATAAAAAGCAAAGACTTCTATAACGCTAGATCCGGCATATTAGTTCATACACATGCTTCTTTAATGCTGCGCTAAACCGTATCATCGCTTGTTGGGGGCGATTTAACCGTTGTGTTTCCGGGACAATGGCTACCGGTGCCGGTTCATTATTCCTTTATATTGGCTGAAAGCCCCAAATAATAATGATATCGAGAACTGGGGCTGATTGTAATCGGATTTATTGAAGATTGGTATTGCTGCGCCGGATTTATCAATATAAACCTTATTCAACTTTCCGATAAATCGATAGCCTGCACTTAAATTGATTTTTAAAAAATTGTTCATGTTCACTTCAGCAAAGAACTTTGGCGTGACAAAGTATACCATGTCGCGGTATATCCGAACCTGGTTGTCAGTGGCAGGATTATTTGCAAACAGCTTCAAGGCACCAACTCCCATGGTGCTGTTAGCACCGAAGTGTATTATTTCTGCCGGTTTATAGACAAAGCCCAGCAACAGACCTCCTTGCATCATCTTTATCTCACCATTTTTATACGTAGGATATCCGATGGTGACCAGATCGTTACGCATCGTCATTTTTGCAAGGCGCTGCCCGTAAATGCCAATTAAAAAATATTTATTAAAAATTACCCCGGCAGTGGCCCCCACATCAATAGAAGGTTTTCCTTCAACCTGTGAGAATGCAACGAGTGGTCCACCATATAGTTTGAATGCATAGGATTTTTCCGTCCCGTAAAGGTGGTATCGTTTATCATTTTTTTGCGCAAACACCGATAGAACAGGAATACAAGTGATCATGCAAACAATCAAAACGCAGATTTTCATATACGCTGTATAAATACTCTTTTTTTTATTGCAGCAATAGATATTGCATCCGCATGAATACAAAAGTATTGTGTTCGGTTGTAAATAGCACTAAAACGCATATTAAATAATTTTTTTTTCTTCACAGGCTATGTTGCTTCAGATTAGATGTCAGGGCTGCTGCAAAAGCAGAATGACGGTCCTGCGCTTTGAATTCCGCACCAAGTAATGTATTTTTGTGTGTTCATCAATGCTTTTAAAAATGATAATTGTAACAGGAGCTGCAGGATTTATAGGTAGTTGCATGGTCAACAAGCTTAATAACAAAGGGATTACTGAAATTGTTGTAGTCGATGACTTTACAAATCCAGCCAAAAACCTTAATATCGAGCACAAGGCCATAGCTGAGCGCGTGCATCGTGATGACTTTTATCTTTGGCTGGAGCGGCATCACAAACATGTTGAATATGTGATACATCTTGGCGCCCGCACTGATACAACTGAATTTAATAAAAGTGTGTTCGACCACATGAACCTGAATTACAGCAAAATGGTCTGGAGTTCATGTGTAAAGTATAGCCTGCCGCTCATCTATGCTTCTTCGGCTGCTACCTATGGTATGGGCGAATTTGGTTATTCCGACGATCACGCACTTGTTGACAAACTTAAACCCTTAAATCCTTACGGAGAATCCAAGAATGATTTCGACAAATGGGCATTGGCACAGGAAAGTCAGCCCCGGAACTGGATTGGCCTGAAGTTTTTTAATGTATACGGGCCCAATGAATATCATAAAGGGAGGATGGCTTCCGTTATTTTTCACGCTTTTAACCAGATTAAAAACAACGGAAAAGTTAAACTGTTCCGCTCACACCGCCCCGATTTTGCCGATGGGATGCAGTTGCGCGATTTTATTTATGTAAAAGATGTTGTTGACGTTATATACTTCCTGATGCATCACCAGGCGGAGAGTGGCCTCTACAACCTTGGAACAGGAACGGCAAGGGCATTCCTTCATCTGGCCGAAGCCACTTTTGCGGCAATGGCGCAACCGGTGAATATCGAATTTATTGATACGCCGGCTGACATCCGCGATAAATATCAATACTTTACAGAAGCGCCCATGGAGAAACTCAGGAATGCAGGCTATACTGCTCCATTCAGGACGCTTGAGGAAGGTGTGGAGGAATATGTGCAGGCTTATCTGGCTGAAGGAAATTATTATTAACTAGCAACCTATGGAATAGCGAATTTCAGATTTCGGAATACCCTCTGGATAAGTCCCAGGTTCCAAATCCCAAATCTCAAGTCCCAGGTTCCAAGTCCCAAGTCCCAAGTTCCAAGTCCCAAGTCCCAAGTCCCAAGTCCCAAGTTAAAGGAGAAAGGTTAAAGAAGAAAGTCGTAAAGTCACCCTGATGTCAAAGATTTTCCTTGATCTCCACGAGAAAGCTTTTGATCTGCTGCAGTGATTTTACGATTTCTACCGTATCAATGGTATCCTGCTTATTCATGCGCAGTTTCTCGCGAGCACCCAGCAAAGTGAATCCCCGCTCTTTTACCAGATGGAAAATGACATGAAAATTATCAACGTCTTTTTGTGTAAAGAGACGGTTTCCTTTTTTATTCCTGAAGGGCTTGATGATATCAAACTCTTTTTCCCAGTAACGAATGAGTGAAGTGTTTACGCCAAACATTTTCGCAACTTCGCCAATAGGGAAATAGATTTTTTCAATCTGATGATTACGTTTCAGCATGGCTTTGTTTTAGTCTAGCGTTTGAGACGGATGCTGCGATAATTCAATCATTTTCTGATATTCTTCAGGCGTGATGTCGTTAAAGAAATAATTAATCGGATCGATCGGTGTGCCATTTTTGTATACTTCGTAATGTACATGAGGCGCTGTAGATTTTCCGGTATTTCCAACAAGCCCGACCAACTGCCCGCGTTTAACGATCTGCCCCCGCTGGACAATGATTTTGGACATATGCGCATAGAGCGTTTGGTAGCTAAAGCCATGATCGATAACAATACTATTGCCATATCCACCCCGCTCCCGCTCAACTTTAACGACCATCCCGTCGCCTGTTGCGTGAATGGGTGTACCGCTGGATGCGCAAAAATCGATTCCGGCGTGAAATTTGCTGACCTTGTAAAACGGATCAGTACGGTATCCAAAGTAAGAACCAATCCTCCTGAGGTCCTTACTGGCCAAAGGTTGAATGGCAGGAATGGAAGATGCCAGTTTCTCCTTGTTTTTAGCCAGCGAAAATACTTCATCGAATGATTTCGATTGCACGTAGAGCCGACTGGTTATCACATCAAGTTTTTTGGTGGTGCTTTTGATGATCTCCGAATTTTTATATCCTTCGAGCTTGCTGTAACGGTCGGCACCACCATAGCCTGCTTTGCGCACTGAATTTGGAACAGGTTCTGCCTCGAAGATCACACGATATATATTATCGTCCCTGTCCTGCAGGTCGTCGAGTACCGATGAAAACAAAACCAGCCGGTCGTTCAGCATCTTATACTGCAGCTTATATTGCTCTACCTCCCGCTGAAGCATTTTTTCCTTAGGCGAACTGAAGAAGTTATACGCAAAACCAATAACCAGGGCCGAAAACACCAGGCCAAAAGCAAGAACAGATAGTACACGCCTAACCTTATCTCTGAGGGTAACCTGTACTTTTTCGATCCTCAGCGACTTGGTATTGAAATGGTACCTTATCTTGGCCATCGTTAATATAACTAGTTAATATTCAGTGAAATAAAACCCATGGAATAGAATTCTGATCATGGCTACCTGACAAAATTAATTATTTGAGCTAAATTTGCAACCCTTTAGGGTCACAATATTTGTTAATGCACACGCTATCTACTCAAAATCTTATGAAAAATTCAACTGAAACAAGGCAGACATTTCTCGGTTTTTTTGCATCAAAACAGCACCAGATCGTCGCTTCTGCGCCAATGGTTGTTAAAAACGATCCTACCCTGATGTTTACCAATGCCGGCATGAATCAGTTCAAAGACATATTCCTCGGAAATTCACCAGCAAAATATAACCGTGTGGCCAACACGCAAAAATGCCTCAGGGTATCAGGAAAGCACAACGACCTTGAAGAAGTTGGACACGACACCTATCATCATACCATGTTTGAAATGCTGGGCAATTGGTCGTTCGGCGATTATTTTAAGAAAGAAGCTATCCAGTGGGCCTGGGAATTACTTCACGATGTTTACGGCATTGATAAAGACCGGCTTTATGTTACCGTTTTCGGTGGCGATGCCAGCGACAATCTTGCAGCAGATCAGGAAGCGCTTGATTTATGGAAAGCCATTGTCGATGAGGATCGCATCATCTATGGTTCGAAGAAAGATAATTTCTGGGAAATGGGCGATACCGGTCCCTGTGGTCCCTGTTCGGAGATCCACGTTGACATCCGGGATAACGATGAGCGACTTGCTGTTGATGGCCGGACACTGGTTAACAGCGACCATCCGCTCGTCATCGAAATCTGGAACCTCGTATTTATCGAATTTAACCGGCAATCCAACGGCAGCCTTGTGCAATTGCCATCTAAACATGTGGACACCGGCATGGGTTTCGAAAGGCTGAATATGGTGTTGCAGGGTAAAAAATCGAACTATGATACGGATGTTTTTCAACCGCTTATCAGCAAAATAGCTGAAATATCGGGTATTGTATATGGAAGTGAAACCAAATCAAGCATTGCCATGCGCGTTATTGCCGATCATTTGCGCGCCATTGCCTTCGCCATAGCCGATGGACAACTTCCCTCCAACAATAAGGCCGGTTATGTGATCCGCCGCATCCTGCGAAGGGCTGTAAGATATGGTTATACATTCCTCGGATTGCGCGAACCTTTTATTCACAAACTATTACCGGTACTGGTTGATCAGATGGGTAGCATTTTCCCCGAGTTAAAAAACCAGCAATCACTCATTGATAAAGTCATTGCAGAGGAGGAACATTCTTTCCTGCGGACACTTTCGCTCGGCATTCAGAAATTCAACCAATACCTTGCCTCCAATCCGACATCGCATATGATTGAAGGCCAGTTTGCCTTCGAGTTATTTGATACTTATGGCTTCCCGATAGACCTTACCCGGCTCATGGCCAGGGAAGAAAACTGGGATGTAGATATGGAGGGATTCACCAGGGGACTGGAGGCCCAAAAGAGCCGTTCGCGGCAGGATGCTGTTGTTGAAACAGGCGACTGGATAGAAATCAGCGGGGAAACGGAATCCGAATTTATTGGTTATGACTTTCTGAAGGCTGACATAAAAATCATCCGTTACCGTAAACTGAATGTTAAAGGAAAAGACCTTTACCAGCTCGTTTTTGACCGCACACCTTTCTATGCTGAAAGCGGAGGACAGGCAGGCGATTCAGGTTTTATAGCCAGCGACGAAGAAAAAATTGAAATCATCGATTGCAGGAAAGAGAACAACCTTACAGTGCATATCGTCAAGGCTATGCCCAAATCGCCGGAAAAGACCTTTAATGCAACGGTAGATGCTGAAAAAAGACAACACACCGCCAGCAACCATTCCGCCACGCACCTGCTGCACTTCGCGCTCAGGAAAGTGCTGGGGAATCATGTTGAACAAAAAGGTTCCTATGTTGGACCCGATTACCTGCGCTTCGACTTTTCCCATTTTCAGAAACTTAGTGCCGGTGACATCAGGGAGGTGGAACGCATAGCAAATAAAATGGTCAGGAATAACCTGGCGCTTTCCGAAACACGCGATGCCTCTATGGAGGATGCTTTAAAAATCGGGGCAATGGCACTCTTCGGCGAAAAATACGGGGATTCGGTGAGGGTAATCCAATTCGGAGATTCGGCAGAATTATGCGGAGGAACACATGTGCCGTACACCGGCGAAATCGGTATCATCAAGATTACAAGTGAAGGCGCAATTGCAGCCGGAGTGCGACGCATTGAAGCCATTACTGCGGATAAGGCTGAAGCATTCCTCATGGAACAGGCTGCCCTGGTGGATGAACTCAAACAATTAACCAAAAGCCCTGCAGAACCTTTAAAAGCTGTTCAATCGCTGATGGATCAGAATGCAGCGTATCGCAGGCAGATTGACCATTTGAATGCTTCAAAGGTGGCAGGCATGAAGGAAGAGTTGCTGCGTAATGCCAGGATAGTGGATGGAATTCATGTCATCATTGCCGAAACTGATCTCGATCAGAATGCACTGAAGGATATGGCTTTTGCCCTGAAAGCCTCAACCGACAAAATATTCCTGGCACTGGGATCTTCCAATGGTGATAAGGCATCCCTGACAGTCATGATCTCCGAAAATGTGGCAGAATCCCGCAACCTGAATGCAGGCAAAATCGTCCGCGAACTGGCTGTAGAAATCCAGGGGAGTGGCGGCGGACAGGCTTTTTATGCAACCGCCGGTGGCAAGAAGCCGGAAGGATTGGGCGCTGCACTGCAGAAAGCTGAAAAAATCATTTCATGATGCCTTAATGTTCTGCCATTTGCTTTAATCATGTCTTTTCTGAACAATCCATCTGCAAGAAGCAATATACGCTTGCACGGCATTTTAGTGCCGCGAAAATCTGATAGCGGCTGAAAACTTTTTTTTACATATTGTTCAACTTTAATGATCACGGCAAAAACTGCTGGTTTTCGTATCTGTGCTTTAAACATTATCTCACAAAGTTTGTTTAAGAAAAAAGGAAAATCTTTAACCATGATTAAATATTCCATAAAAGATCTCGAAAAATTAACAGGGATTAAAGCGCACACTATCAGGATGTGGGAAAAGCGCTATAAATTCCTCACTCCTGAGCGCACATTGACCAACATTCGCTTTTATTCCGACCAGGACCTGAGGGCCTTCCTGAATGTTTCGATCCTGAACCGCAATGGCTTTAAGATTTCTCACATCGTAAAAATGAAACATGCGGAAATAAACGAAAAGATACTTGAAATTACCGAAAATGTTCATGACTTCGACAATCAGATTGAATCTCTCATTGTTGCTATGACTGAAATGGATGAACTGATGTTTGAGAAAATACTCACCACGTCCATCCTCAAACTTGGACTTGAAAATACAGTTACGCAGATCATATATCCGTTTTTTGAGAAAATAGGCGTTCTGTGGCAAATCGGCACCATTAATCCAGGACAGGAGCATTTTGTATCAAGTCTCATCCGACAGAAACTGATTATTGCGATTGACGGGCAATACAACTCACTTTCAGCCCATTCTAAATTGTTCCTGCTGTTTCTCCCCCACGGTGAATTCCATGAGATTGGCCTGCTTTACGCCCATTACCTTATTAAGAAAGCAGGTTTCAGGGTCATATACCTCAGCCAGGATGTCCCTTATGAGGACATCGTTGAGGTCGCCCAGATGAAACCACCTGATTACCTTTTTACATCATTTACTTCCTTTATAACGGAAGAGGATCTAAAGTCCTATATTGACAGACTGTCTCTTTCATTCCCTGACAAAACAATATTTATAAGTGGTTTTCAGGCAAGGGAATACGCTATTAAAATGCCTAAAAACGTTAAACAGATCTCTTCTTCCGACGAATTACTGACCACCCTTCAGGCGCTCTGATATTACCTGCTGCCTTTCTGACATCTTTCCCATGCCGTTCTATCCTGTTTGTCAATCTCTGGCATGCAGCATGATACATTTGTTATAGCTACATGATCTGATTTTTTGAAGGGTCATATCTCCATAGCTCCTGACCAACTCCGAATATGCTGTATTTACTCACTTTAAGCTATCTACAGTATTTAACCTCTTTAGCAAACCCTGTTCAAATAAAGTACAAAGTGTTCTATTTTGGGACCACTCAATCCTGGTTCGGGAATTAAGTTAATGGCCCCGCTGATACGTTTAACATTTTTTTAGATTCTAAATTATTCCATAACATATTGATTTTATGACATAATTATTTTTTTTGATGTTTTCTCTTATGATATTTGGTTAAATTTTATTTATAATGATTCTATTTTGTTTACATTAGCACCATAATTGTTAAACATTGTTCAACCCATTAAAATCACAGATCATGACACAGATAGAATTCAGCAGTAAACTCATCAACCTGCATGATAACCTTTCCTATTTCGCGAACACCCTGACCAATAACCGTGAAGAAGCTAAAGACCTTATACAGGACACCTACCTCAAGGCACTTTCAAATAGGGATAAGTTCGCTGACGACACAAACCTGAAAGCATGGACTTATACTATTATGAAGAATACATTCATCAATAATTACCGTCGTGCTGTGAAGGCAAACACCATCGTGGACAATTCTGAAGACCTGTTTTTGTTGAATATTCCGCGCAAATCTGAATTTGCTTCGCCGGAATCACAAATGGCACTGCAGGAGATTCGCCGTGGGATTTCCAAGTTACATCCCGATCAGCGTATGCCTTTTGAAATGCATACCGAAGGATACAAGTATAAGGAAATCGCTGACCAGCTAAATTTGTCTATAGGGACTGTGAAAAGCAGGATATTTTTTACCCGCAAAAAACTAATGGAGACCCTCAAGGACTTCCAAAGTTAAGATGAGGCTATATACAATCTCATCCATAGCAATCGTTTCTGCATTACTCATATTTATTGGTATGCCTCAAACACGCAAAATCGAAGTCGGGAACAAAGTTCCCGACTTCTCGCTTTATGACCAGCATGGAAACCTTTTTCAATTGGCGGCTCATCTGGGCAAGCATAACCTGGTCATTTATTTCTATCCAAAAGACGACACACCGGGTTGTACCAAAGAGGCATGCACTTTTCGTGACAGGTTTGAGGATTTTACGGATGCAGGAGCAGAAGTGATCGGAATAAGTTCTGACAGCAGGAAGTCGCATAGCGAATTTGCCGCCAGATACAAACTCCCATTTTCCATACTCAGTGATGAAGATAAAAAAGTGCGCCGGAGCTTTGGCGTGCCCACGAATATCCTGGGCCTGCTGCCCGGCAGGGTAACCTATATCATTGATAAACAAGGAATCGTACGTTACATCTTCAATTCACAGACTCAGGCTGAAAAGCATGCCGCAGAATCGATCCGTATCCTCAAAACGCTTAAATGAAAGTGTTTATTTTTCCTTTTGCGTTTCAACAGGGGGCGGTTCCTGATTTGAGATGCTAAGTCTTACAATGGCAAATAACATGATACCTGCACTTAGCCACTGGACCGGGCTCAGCACCTTGTGGTTTATCAGATAATCGAACAATATGGCCGAAATGGGGAAGAACAATTCACAGATTGTTGCCACCATAGCCCTGACTTTCCGCAAACCGTAATAATACAG
>JBBRRV010000064.1:0-16657 GCA_038246075.1 Bacteroidales bacterium | reverse complement strand
TGTGACTGTTAATCCGATTCCATCCATCTTCCTGACTCCTGTGAACCAGTCAGTTTGTCCGGGGGCACCCTTTACGATTACTGCAAGCAATCCCAATGGGGTTGTGGGGACAAACTATACCTGGACCAGGACTGATGATCCGTTACTTTCAGGCCTGGGCCTGAGCGGTACCGGCAGCCCTGCTGGAACATTCGTCAACCTGAACCCGCAAATTTCACATTCTTCAACTTTCACCGTCACTGCCGGAGCGAATGGCTGTTCGACGCAAATGGATGCGAAAGTGAGTGTATTCGACAATACAGCACCGGTGATCACCTGTCCAAACTCTTTAACCGTCAGTTGTGCTTCTGCAGTGCCGGCTGCCGCAATAAATTATGCTGAATTTACCGTACTTGGGGGAATGGCCACCGATGGCTGTGGAGGAACTGTGGCTATCAGCCATGTGGGCGATGTCATTAGCGGGCTTACCTGCACCAACAGGTACACACTTACCCGGACTTACAGGGCTACCGATGCCAGCGGGAATATTAATGACTGCAATCAGACAATTACCGTTAACGACATGACCGCGCCGGTCATAAGCGGCACCATAGCTCCTACAACATTGGAAGGATGTGATGTATCGGCGGCTCCGGCAGCTGTTACAACGGCAGCAGGTCTTGAAGCGCTTGGCCTGACCATCAGCGATGGATGTACGGCAAATGCGAATCTGGTTGTCACCAGCAGCGATGCTTCAGCAGGAACCTGTCCGACAGTCATTACCCGGACCTACACCGTTAAAGATGCCTGTGACAATAGCAACACCCATACGCAGATCATCAATATAAACGACAATACGGCACCTGATATAACCGGCACTATTACTCCTGCATTATTGGAAGGATGTGATGTATCGTCAGCTCCAGCCCCTGTTACCACGGCAGCAGGTCTTGAAGCGCTTGGGTTGACCATCAGCGATGGCTGCACGACGAATGCGAATCTGGTTGTCACCAGCAGCGATGCTTCAGCAGGAACCTGCCCGGTGATCATTACCCGAACCTACACCGTTAAAGATGCCTGCAACAACAGCAGCACCCGTGCACAGATCATCAAAATAGACGACAATACGGCGCCGGTAGTAACAACCACTGACGGATCACTGGATGCCAGTCTGCAATGTTCGGATGTAGCAGGTATCGCAGCCAAACTGGCTCTTTTCCCTGCAGCAACGGATAACTGCACAGTCCTGCCGACGCTTAAGCTGGTGAGTGATGTCACTACAACCTCCTTAACCTGCGCGAATGGTTATGCGCAAGTCCGTACCTGGAATTTTACTGATGGCTGCGGCAATATAAGTACCAACTTTGTACAGACCATCAATGTTATTGACAATACCCCACCAGTTGTAACTACTGCTGCCGGGTCCCTCGATGCAAACCTGCAATGTTCGGATGCAGCAGGTATCGCAGCGGCATTGTTGCGCTTACCGGCAGCAACGGATAACTGCATGGCCATGCCGACCCTGAAACTTGTGAGCGATATCAATACCCCTTCCGGCACCTGCGCCAATGCATATGTGCGTGTGCGCACCTGGAATTTTGGCGACGGTTGCGGCAACACCAGTGCTGAATTTGTTCAGACGATCACTGTTATCGATAATACCGTACCCGTAATAACAACCGTAGCAGGATCCCTGGATGTAACCTTGCAATGTTCAGATGCAGCAGGTATCGCAACTGCTTTATCCGCAGCACCAGCAGCCACGGACAATTGCAATGCAACGCCGACGATCCAGTTGTTCAACGATGAGTCCACTCCTGACGTAACATGTGCCAACGCGTATATCCGCGTTCGCACCTGGAACTTTACCGATGGTTGTGGCAACACCAGCGCCAACTTTATTCAGACGATCACTGTTATCGACCATACAGCACCGGTCGTAACAACCGTTGCCGGGGCACTGGATGTAACCCTGCAATGTTCAGATGCAGCTGGTATAGCAAATGCAATGTTGCTCGCACCGGCAGCAACAGACAATTGCAACGCAAATCCGATGATCCATTTGGTCAGCAATACGACCACTTCTGACGGAACCTGTGCCAATGCTTATGTGCGTGTCCGCACCTGGAATTTCAGCGACGGCTGCGGCAACACCAGCACCGACTTTGTACAGACCATCACCATTATCGACAATACAGCACCGGTGGTAACAACCGTTGCTAAAGCACTGGATGTGACCCTGCAATGTTCGGATGCAGCAGGTATAGCAGCTGCAATGTTGCTCGCACCGGCAGCAACGGATAACTGCACGCCGTCACCAACGATCTACCTGGTTAGTGATGTCACAACGGCATCCTTAACCTGCACCAATGCTTATGTGCGTTTCCGTACCTGGAATTTTGGCGATGGTTGCGGCAACATTAGTGCAAACTTTGAACAGAAGATCACCGTCACCGACAATACAGCACCTATCGTATCAACCGCTGCCGGGGCACTGGATGTGACCCTGCAATGGTCGGATGCAGCAGGTATCGCTGCCGCACTCACACTTTATCCGACAGCAACGGATAACTGCTCGGCAGCAACGACCATGATTAGCGTAAACGATGTCAATACCCCGTCCGGCACCTGCACCAATGCATATGTGCGTGTCCGCACCTGGAATTTTGACGATGGTTGCGGCAACACCAGTGCCGACTTTATACAAACGATCACTGTTATCGACAATACTGCACCGGTCATTGCTTCGATTGCCGGATCACTGGATGCGAACCTGGAATGTTCAGATGCAGCAGGTATCGCAACAGCCCTGACACTTTTACCTACAGCAACGGATAACTGCACGGCATTACCAACGGTCAACCTGGTCGACGATGTCACTACGCCATCCTTAACCTGTACCAATGCTTATAAGCGTGTCCGTACCTGGAATTTTGGTGATGGTTGCGGCAACACCAGCGACAGCTTTATACAGACCATCACTGTTACGGACAATATCGCACCGGTCATAACAACAGTTGCTGCGGCACTGGATGCGAACCTGGAATGTTCAGATGCATTTGGTATCGCCACAGCACTGACGCAAATACCCGCAGCAACAGATAACTGCACGGTATTACCAACGATCCACCTGGTCGATGATGTCACTACGACATCTTTAACCTGTGCCAATGCTTATGTGCGTGTCCGTACCTGGAATTTTGATGATGGCTGCGGCAACACCAGCGCCGGCTTTGTACAAACCATCACCGTCACCGATCTTACATCACCGGTCGTAACAACCGTTGCAGAAGCACTGGATGAGGACCTGGAATGTTCGGATGCAGCAGGCATCGCAGAAGCACTGGCTCTTTTTCCGGCAGCAACGGATAACTGCACGGCCCTGCCGACGCTGAATCTTGTGAACGATATCAATACGCCATCCTTAACCTGTGCCAATGCTTATGTGCGTGTCCGCACCTGGAATTTTGGCGATGATTGCGGCAATATCAGTGCAAACTTTGAACAAACGATCACCGTCACCGACCATACGGCAACGGTCGTAACAACCGTTGCCGGGGCACTGGATGTGAACCTGCAATGTTCAGATGCATCAGGTATTACTGCAGCCCTGACACTTTCACCGGCAGCAACGGATAACTGCACGGAACTACCATCGATCCACCTGGTCGGCGATGTCACTGCGCCATCTTTAACCTGTGCCAATGCTTATGTGCGAACCCGCACCTGGAATTTTGATGATGGCTGCGGCAACACCAGTGCAAACTTTGTACAGACCATCACCGTTTTCGACAATAACGCACCTGTCGTAACAACTGTTGCCAGGGCGCTGGATGCGAACCTGCAATGTTCAGATGATTCCGGTATTGCAGCTGCTTTGGCACTGTTTCCAGCAGCAACAGATAACTGCACGGCCATTCCGGACATGCATATGGTGAGCGATTTGACCACTCCATCCATAACCTGTGCCAACACCTATGTGCGCGTCCGTATCTGGAACTTCAGCGATGGTTGTGGCAACACAAGCGTTAACTTCCTGCAAACAATCACAGTTACTGACAATACTGCACCTTTAGTTACTACCGTTGCCGGGGCACTGGATGCAACCCTGGAATGTTCGGACGTATCCGGAATTGCAGCCGCGCTGGCTCAGTTACCGGCAGCAGCGGATAACTGCACGGTTACACCCACGCTGAATATCGTGAGCGATATCAGCACACCATCCTTGACCTGTGCCAACAGTTATGTGCGCGTCCGTACCTGGAATTTCAGTGATGACTGCGCCAACACCAGCACCAACTTTGTACAGATCATCAACGTTAACGACAATACAGCGCCGATCGTAATAACCCCTGCCGGGTCACTGGATGCGAACCTCGATTTTTCAGATGCAGCAGGCCTCACAGCAGCACTGGCATTAATTCCGGCTGCCACGGATAATTGCACCCCCAGCGCATTCATAAATCTTTTGAGTGATGTCAGTACACCATCACCTACCTACACCAATGCTTATGAGCGTGTCCGCACCTGGAATTTTACCGATGGCTGCGGCAATACCAGCGTCGATTTTACACAGACCATCACCGTCACCGTGAGTGCGGTTCCTATCGTTTTAACGGTTACCGGAGCACTGGATGCAACCCTGGAATGTTCAGATGCAGCAGGCATTGCAGCAGCGCTTGCCCAGGTGCCAACTGCCACCGGTAATTGCATCACCCCTCCGGTGCTGAATCTTGTAACCGATATCAGCACGCCATCTGTGACCTGTGACAACGCTTATGTGCGAATCCGTACCTGGAATTTCAGCGACGCCTGCGGCAGCACAAGCGCCAACTTTGTGCAGACCATCACTGTTCACGACCATACAGCGCCAATTGTAACAACCCCTGCCGGATCACTGGATGCAACCCTGGATTTTGCAGATGCAACTGGCCTCACAGCAGCGCTGGCATTAATTCCGGCTGCCACGGATAATTGCACCGCCAACGCATTCCTAAATCCTGTGAGTGATGTCAGTACGCCATCCCCTACCTATACCAATGCTTATGTGCGTGCCCGCACCTGGAATTTTACCGATGGCTGCGGAAACACGAGTGCCGATTTTGTACAGACCATCACCGTTAACGTCAATGCAGTGCCGGTGGTCATGACGGCTTTCGGGACACTGGATGCGAACCTTGAATGTTCAGATGCAGCAGGCATTGCAGCCGCGCTTGCCCAGGTGCCAACTGCCACCGGTAATTGCCTCATCCCTCCGGTGCTGAATCTTGTGAGCGATATCAGCACGCCATCCGCGACCTGTGCCAACAGTTATGTGCGCGCCCGTAAATGGAATTTCAGCGACGGCTGTGGTAACACGAGCGCCGACTTTGTGCAGACCATCACCGTTAACGACAATACTGCGCCCGTCGTAACAACCCCTGCCGGATCACTGGATGCAACACTGGATTTTGCAGATGCACCAGGCCTCGCAGCAGCGCTGGCTTTGATTCCGGCTGCCACAGATAATTGCACCGCCAGCGCATTCATAAATCCTGTGAGTGATGTAAGTACGCCATCACCGGCCTATACCAATGCTTATGTGCGTGTCCGTACCTGGAATTTTACCGATGGCTGCGGCAACACAAGCGCCGATTTTGTACAGACCATCACCGTTAACGTCAATGCAGTGCCGGTGGTCATGACTGCTGCCGGAACACTTGATGCGAACCTTGAATGTTCAGATGCAGCAGGCATTGCAGCCGCGCTTGCCCAAGTGCCAACTGCCACCGGTAATTGCCTCATCCCTCCGGTGCTGCATCTTGTAAGTGATATCAGCACGCCATCCGTGACCTGTGCCAACGGCTATATACGTGCCCGTATATGGAATTTCAGCGACGGTTGCGGCAACACAAGCGCCGACTTTGTGCAGACCATCACCGTTTATGACAATACGGCACCAATCGTAACAACCCCTGCAGGATCACTGGATGCAACCCTGGATTTTGCAGATGCAGCAGGCCTCACAGCAGCGCTGGCGTTGATTCCGGCTGCCACGGATAATTGCACCGCCAGCGCATTCATAAATCCTGTGAGTGATGTCAGTGCACCATCACCTATTTATACCAATGCGTATGTGCGTGTCCGCACCTGGAATTTTACCGATGGCTGCGGAAACACGAGTGCCGATTTTGTACAGACCATCACCGTTAACGTCAATGCGGTGCCGGTGGTAATGACGGCTGCCGGAACACTGGATGCGAACCTTGAATGTTCAGATGCAGCAGGCATTGCAGCGGCGCTTGCCCAGGTGCCAACGGCCACCGGTAATTGCATCTCCCCTCCTGTGCTCAATCTTGTAAGCGATATCAGCACACCATCCGTGACCTGTGCCAACGGTTATGTGCGCGTTCGCATCTGGAATTTCCGCGACGGTTGTGGTAACACCAGCGCAGACTTTGTACAAACCATCACCATTACCGACAATACTGCACCAGTTATCTCCGGCACCATAGCTTCCACTACATTGGAAGGATGTTCTGCTGAAGCAGCTCCGGCTGCTGCTGCTACGGTCGCAGAACTTGAATTACTTGGTCTGGACATCAGCGATGGCTGCACAACGGATGCGCTAATGGCAGTGACCCATCGTGATAGCATAAGCGGAACCTGCCCGGTTGTGATTTCCAGAACATACACGGTAGAAGATGTCTGTGGTAACACTGCATCAGCCTTGCAGTCCATCAGGATTGAGGATAATACCAAGCCTTTGATTACCTGCAGGGAAGATCAGATGCGGAACAACAATGCAGGTGTATGTACTTATAAAGCTGCAGGTAATGAGTTTGATCCTGCAACGGTAACGGATAACTGCGCCGTAAAATCAGTAACCTATGCATTGACAGGACAAACAACAGGAAACGGAATCACTACACTCGCAGAGATCGTATTTAATTCAGGTATCACGCTTGTTACCTGGACCGTAACCGATGCGTGCAATAATACAGCCGTTTGTTCATTTACGGTCAATGTTAACGGCTTGCCTGTTGCCAAAGACTATCATATTTCCACCATGGAGGATGTCCCGGTTTCCGGTAATTTAATTACGAATGATATGGTATTGTGTGATTTACCTGTGCTGGCAAAAAGCAATACAAATCCTGCTCATGGCAGCGTAACAATTGATGCTTCAGGTAGCTATATTTACACCCCGGCTGCGAATTACAATGGCACCGATGCATTTACCTACCAGCTTTGTGATGCAACCCCCGATTGTTCGACAGCAACAGTTACGATCACCATCTCCGGCGTTTATCATAACCTGCCACCTGCAGCGGTTGATGATTATGATACGACGACCACAGCAAGCCCTGTTACTGTCCGTGTTCTTGCCAATGATCACGATCCTGAAAACGAAAAACTAAGTGTTACGCTATGTTCGGGTCCTGTCAATGGCAATGCCGTTGTCAACAATGACGGTACGATAACCTACACTTCCTACCATGCATTCAGGGGCGACGATAGTTTATGTTACACCATTTGTGATCCGGGTATTCCGGCATTGTGTGACAATGCGATGGTTTATATTCACGTCAAAGCCTCATCAAATGCTGATGAACTGGTAATTTCCCATACCCTTACTCCAAACGGAGATGGTATCAATGATGTCTGGCTGATCGGCGGGATAGAGGATTTCCCTGACAATAACGTTGAAATATTTAACCGCTGGGGCGATCAGCTTTATAAACAATCACATTATAATAATACGAATGTCGCCTGGAACGGCACCAATAAAAAGAATGAACTCCTTCCGGATGGTACCTATTTTTATATCCTTCAGATAATGGGAATTAAAACTTTTACGGGATATATTTATATGACAGATGCAAAATAAAAAGGAGGTGGTGAACACCTTGACAACGTATTTATGAAAAATCCAGTTAACAACATATTATGAAGAAGCTCTTCCTTTTCATGCTGCTGCTGGCAAGTGCCACAACTTTTGCACAACAGGATGCTTTGTTCAGCCATTACATGTTCAACAAACTCGTGATTAATCCGGCATATGCCGGCAACCGCGAAGTGATGACTTTTGACCTGCTGGACCGCTATCAGTGGGTGGGCATCGAAGGTGCGCCACGCACAATCGCATTCAGCGGCCATACCCCGCTTCAAAACCCGCACATAGGACTGGGATTCTATGTATATTCAGATGTGCTGGGGCCAACAAAGAAGCAGGGTTTTATGGGAACATATGCTTACCGCATCAGGATGGATAATGGCACACTCGCTTTCGGGCTGCAGGTTGGCTTTAGCCACTTTGTAGTTGATTGGTATAAATTAGACCGGGAGGACCCTGCTATCAAACTCCAGGAACAGGGCATTAACAAGATCAAACCTGATGCCAGTTTTGGCATGTTCTATTCAACAAACCGCTTTTATGGAGGCGTATCATCCACACAACTGCTTCAAAACGAATATGGGATGACCATTAAGGATGGATTGTCGAGCTATTCCAAACTGACGCGCCACTTCTATGCCATGACCGGTTATGCGTTCCCCGTCAGTGAAAAAGTGGTCTTCCGGCCTTCCGTACTGCTAAAATACGTAAATCAGGCGCCTGTTCAAATTGACGTGGATGCCTGTTTCCTCTTCAACAATATTTTCTGGATTGGCGCAGGTTACCGTTCCAAGGAAGCTGTACTCATCCTCACGGAATTCAACATCGGGCATAATTTGCGTATCGGATACTCCTATGATATATGGCTGAACAACCTGATGCGTTATAATTCGGGGTCGCACGAGATACACATCGGTTTTGATATTGATCTTCTGAACGGAAGAATGATGACACCCCGGTATTTCTAAATATAAATTACAGATAACACATTAAATTTCAGCATCTCCCCTCTTTAAAATGATGCTTCAGAAATAAACAAACAACCAGGAATGAAGACAATACGCGCTATACTTTTACTCCTCGCCATGATGGTCTTTCTCCTGCCTACCTATGCCCAGCTCGACAAAGCCAATAAAAAATTCCTTTATTACCGCTATTCAGAAGCTATTCCCCTGTACATCAAAGCAGCTGAAAAAGAGAAAGACCCTTCCCTGAGGGCTGAAGCTTACTCCAGACTGGCTGATTGTTACCGCTTCACCAACAACACTGAACGGGCGCGCGAATGGTATGCAAAAGCCATCCAGTTCGGAAATGTTGAACCAATAAATTACCTCTACTATGGCCAGGCATTGAAGAGTACCGGTAATTACGCCAAAGCTAAGACTGCCTTTATCAAATACAGCCAGCTGGTTCCGGAAGATCTCCGGGGAAATGAATTTGCCGCATCATGTGACCTGCCAAAAATGTGGGATAGCGCTGCCCCGGCATTCGAGATTAAGAACATGACTGCCCTTAATTCAATATATGCTGACTTTGGACCTGCATACTGCAAAGGTGGTGTCGTATTCACTTCCGACAGGAGGATAAATTTTCTGGAAGATGTTACCTACGGCTGGACGAATAATAACTACCTCGACCTGTACTTTTCAGGACAGGATAGTCCTGAAAATGCTTTTGGAAATGTCAAAGCAGTCAAGTCATATGCTAAAGATCTGAACAAAGTTTATCATGATGGCCCGGCGACCTTTTCATCCGACTTTAAACTTATTTATCTCACCAGATCATACAACGATCGGACAGTTAAAAAAAGCAATATCAAAAACCATCTGCTTAAAATCTTCTATGCCAACACAGACGGGAAAAATTGGTCGGATGAGAAACCTTTTTACTTAAACAGTGAAAACTATTCTGTAGCGCATCCAAGCCTGAGCGCCGACGGCAAAACAATTTATTTCTCCTCTGATATGCCTGGCGGGTTCGGGGGATCAGATATCTGGTGTTGCAATTGGGATGGCAACAAGTGGGGGCCGGCGCAAAATCTCGGAAAAGAAGTGAATACAACCGGAAGTGAAGTATTCCCATTTATCCAGGACGATGCGACCCTGTATTTTGCCTCCAACGGATTGCCCGGCTTTGGCGGTCTGGATGTATTTGTGTCGAAGAAAATAAATGGCAGCTGGCAAAAGCCGGCCAACCTGCAGAAACCGGTGAATTCATCTTATGATGACTTTAGCTTTATTTTGGATCCCGGTGGTGATCATGGATTTTTCAGCAGTAACCGACCCGGTGGTGTTGGCAGTGACGATATATATGCCAGCAGGCGCCTGCCCGTGATAATCCCTGTCAAGCCTGTGGTGATCCGTGAGATTCAGCCATTTTTAATTTCGGGCCTGGTAAGGGATAAAAATCCGCTTGCACCCTTTATTGACGCCACAGTGTATTTGCTGAATATCAATAAAGGACTGGTTAAAGTATTAAAAACCAATGCAGAAGGTATGTATGAAGCTACTGCCGACAGGGTAGGCAGCTACGTTGCAAAGGCAGTGAAACAAGGCTATATCCCCGATTGCCTCAGTCTTACTACCAATGCAAATGATTCTATCACACTCATGAAAGCTCCCGGCGACCTGGTGCTCGATAAACTGGTCGTAAACAGGGTTTATAAACTGTCGGATATTTACTATGATTATGACAAGTGGTTTATCCGGAACGATGCAAAGCCTGAACTGGACAACCTTGCTCAGTTGATGAAAGAAAATCAAATCAGCATAGAACTTGGATCACATACCGACGCCAGGGGAAGTTACAAGTACAATATGGTACTTTCTCAAAAAAGGGCCCAATCGGTTGTTGATTATCTTGTCCAGCAGGGTATAGCGCCCTCACGTTTGACGGCCGTAGGATATGGTGAAACGAGATTGGCAAACCGTTGTGCCGACGGAGTGACATGTTCGGAGGCCGAACACCAGGCCAACCGCCGTACGATGTTTACAGTAACATCTATTCAACCCCGCGACAGCACAGTCAGGTCTAATTTGATTAATTTTAAAGTCGGGGATGAAGTGCCGTTAGACCTCTTCGACAAAAATTTCTTCGTCAGTTGCACGCAATACATCCTCCAGACAGAGCCTGTTGAAGCAATAGCAAACAACACCGATTCCAAGGCAGCTGCGACAACATCAACAATAGACAATACGATCGTACTCAGGAAAGATAGTGAACCTTCGACAACGAAAGACACCACTGCCGTAGTAAAAAAAGCCGAATATATACGCATACCTGCCATTATCGCAACCTATCCGGATGCCGTAACTTACAGGGTTCAGTTGTTTGCCTACAGCAAATTCACTCCGCTGAATTCGGCGGCTTTGGCCGGGCTCAAGAATGTTCAGTACTATGAGGAGGATGGCCTGTACAAATATACTGCCGGTATATTCAATGCGGTACAGGAAGCCCGTGACTATCGCGACCATCTGATTGGCAAGGGTTTTGGAGATGCATTCCTGGTGGCTTTTAAAACCGGAAAACGCATACGCATGCCGAAACTGAATGAACAGTAATTAATTTATTTAATCTTTTTTAGCAGGTTTTTTGACAAATGGGCAAGAGGACACTTCAAACGGTGTCCTTTTCCTTTTTTTTGATGGCTGTCTATCATCTTCCGGAAAAACATTTTTAATTGGATTTGTTTAACCTGCATGTTGTAGCATAATTTTATATGCCAGATTTTTTGACTATGCGTCAAATTTTAAAGGTGTTTTAAATGCCGGCTTTTCAAAGTGCAGTGGTTTTGTTGTGCTGGCAATCCGGTGTACACATAAAATATTCATTGCCTTCAGGTTTTTCTTGCGGTTTGAATTATGTTTCTTAACTTTATAAGTTATTGAACCAAAACTATTTCCAATGTAATCTTTTCATTAAATCGTTTCAAAACGCATCATTTTTGCTTGTCGATTGTTATATTTGTTTTTGCATGCATAACTTCAAATTCAGTAAATAGAAAGGTTATGAGAAATCCGTTACACGCCGGACCCATTCAAGCTTTCAGAACAAATTTCGTAATTCCGGCAGGTGTCTGCCTGGGCATGCTTTGGGGGATAATTGGATTTGTGCAGGAAGTCAGTGCTCAATGTTTGACGGTACCAACAATAACAATTACACAACCTACTTGTGCGTTGGCTACAGGAACAATTACGGTTGATGCACCTCAGGGGGCTGATTTTACATACAGTATCGATGGTTTAAATTATTTTGCAAGCTTCACTTTTAGTGGTTTGACACCTGGCAATTACAACTTAACATACCAAAGCAGCCTTGGGTTATGTACTTATACACCTCCTGTAGTTGTTACTATTAATGCGCATCCGGCGCCACCAGCGGTTAGTGCAGGCGCCGCATTTACAAAGACCTGTTCATCAAATATAAACGGTGCAGCAATCGGAGAAACCAATGATATCACAGCCACTTATTTATGGAGTCCTGTGACTGGATTAAGTTCGTCCACAGTAAGCAATCCAACGGCTAATCCCGCAGCAACAACCACCTATACCGTCACAAAAACAATCACAGCATCCGGTTGTTCAGCTCAGGCATCGGTAATTGTAACGGTGAATGCAACGGTTCCAGCAGTTAGTGCAGGCACTGCATTTACAAAGACCTGTTCATCAAATATAAGTGGTGCAGCAATCGGAGAAACCAATGATATCACAGCCACCTATTTATGGAGTCCTTTGACTGGATTAAGTTCATCCACAGTGAGCAATCCAACGGCTAATCCCGCAGCAACAACCACCTATACCGTCACAAAAACGATCACAGCAACCGGTTGTTCAGCCCAGGCATCGGTAATTGTAACGGTGAATGCAGCGGTTCCAGCAGTTAGTGCAGGCACCGCTTTTACGAAGAGCTGTTCATTAAATATAAACGGCGCATCCATCGGAGAAGCCAATGATGCCACAGCAACTTACGCATGGAGTCCAGCAGCCGGATTAAGCTCAACCACCGTGAGCAATCCAACGGCTAATCCCGCAGCAACAACCACCTATTCCGTCACAAAAACTACTACAGCAACCGGTTGTTCAGCCCAGGCATCGGTAATTGTGACGGTGAATGCAACGGTTCCAACAGTTAGTGCAGGCAACGCATTTACAAAGACCTGTTCATCAAATATAAACGGCGCAGCAATCGGAGAAACCAATGATATCACAGCCACCTATTTATGGAGTCCTGTGACTGGATTAAGTTCGTCCACAGTAAGCAATCCAACGGCTAATCCCGCAGCAACAACCACCTATACCGTCACAAAAACGATCACAGCAACCGGTTGTTCAGCCCAGGCATCGGTAATTGTAACGGTGAATACAGCAACCCCAACAGTTATAACGACAAATCCGGCAGCCGTATGCTCACCCGGAACGGTTAACTTAACAGTTCCCGCGGTAACAAGTGGATCAACAGCAGGTTTGACTTTTAGCTACTGGACAAATGTGGGTGGAACCGCAGCTTTGGCAAACCCGGCAGCAGTAAACGCCAGTGGCATTTATTATATAAGAGGAACAACAGCGGGAAGTTGTTCAGCAATCCAGCCAGTTACGGTTACGATCAATCTATTGCCAGCAGTAATGTCTACGAATCCGGCAGTCCTATGTGGACCAGGCTCTGTTTCTATAGGCGCAACTGCTTCTGCAGGAACGATCAACTGGTACGCTACTTTAACAGGTGGAACATCAATAGGATTGGGGACATCATTTACAACGCCAAGCATAACTACTACGACTAATTATTATGTCGACGCAACCGCGAATGGATGTACAACAGCAACCAGAACGTCGGTTACCGCAACTATTAATGTCATCCCAGCAGCACCAACAGTTGGCACCATTACCCAACCTACCTGTGCCTCAGCAATAGGAAGTGTGCTATTAAACGGTTTACCGTCTGGAAACTGGACCATTAATCCTGGAGGAATTACAGGATCAGTTGCCAGTACAACCATATCAAGTTTAGCTGCAGGAACCTACAATTATACCGTCACAAATGCAACCGGATGCACTTCTATAGCATCGGCCAACGTTGTCATCAATGCCCGACCTCCCACACCCATAGTTACCCCCCAGACAACATCTGTTTTATCCGGGATAACATTTACGTTTGAACCAACAGGCGTTCCGTTGGGAACCACTTATACCTGGACGGCTCCTGTGTATACAGGCAGTGTAACAGGAGGCAGTATACAAACTATTCCTCAAATAAATATTAGCGGGACCTTAACAGCTCCTTCCGGGACTGGTACAGCAATTTATACCGTAACACCCACTTCCGGAAGCTGTAGTGGTGCAGCTTTTACCCTGACCGTAACGGTCACCTCCACGTGCATACCTGTCGGCATCCTCACGCAACCTGCAGACAACAGTATGTGTTCGACTTCAGGAAATGCTTCGTTTACAGTCATTAGCACCGGCACAGCCCCCTTTGCCTATCAGTGGCAATACAATAACGGTGTAAGCTGGACAAACGTCACAAATGGCACTCCTGCCGGCGCTGTTTATACCAATCAAACTTCAGCAACGCTGGGTGTGACAGGAATTACGCAAGCCGGAGTTTTTCAATATCGCTGTAACATGACCAATTGCAGCGGCGGTAATAATATAATATCAAACGCGGCCAACCTTACCGTGAATGCAACACCTTCGGCACCGGTATCAGGCACCATCACACAGCCTTCATGTATTCTTGCAACAGGTAGTGTTATTTTAGCGGGTTTACCGGCCACAGGAACCTGGATCATTAATCCGGGAGCAATAGCAGGCTCCGGTGCAAGCACAACCATATCCGGTCTGGCCGCGGGAACCTATAATTATACTGTTACAAATGCGGTGGGATGTATTTCACCACCATCAGCCAGCATCGTCATCAATGCGCAACCACCTACGCCAATTGTTGGTGACCAGATAACATCTGTTGTATCTGGTATACCATTTACTGTGACGCCTGCAGGAGTTCCTGCGGGGACCACTTATACCTGGACAGCACCTGTTTCTACAGGAGGTGTTACAGGAGGCAATGCACAAACGCTTCCCCGAACGGGTATAAGCGGAACCTTAACCCTTCCCTCCGGAACCGGCACGGTAACCTATACTGTAACACCTACTTCAGGAAGCTGTGTCGGGGCTACTTTTACCTTAACAGTCACGGTAACGTCTACCTGTGTACCTGTCAGCACCGGAACGCAACCGGCCGACAACAGCATGTGTTCGGGCTCAGGAAATGCTTCATTCACCTTCATTGCTGCCGGCACAGCACCCTTTACCTACCAATGGCAATACAATAACGGCGGCAGCTGGGCAAACGTCATAAATGGCACGCCTGCCGGCGCAGTTTATACCACGCAAACCACAGCAACGATGAATGTGGCAGGAATCACAGCTGCAGGAATTTTTCAATACCGCTGTGCCGTGACCAATTGCAGCGGCGGGAACAACCTGACCTCAAGTCCTGCCGCGCTTACCGTGAATGCAACGCCTTCGGCACCGGCTTTGGACATCATTACACAGCCCACCTGTAGCATCGCAACGGGAAGTGTTATTTTAACCGGGTTACCGGCTGGAAACTGGACCGTTAATCCTGGCGCCATAACAGGCACAGGAACCAGCACAACCATTTCCGGTTTGGCAACAGGAACATACAATTACGCTGTCACAACTGCAGCGGGATGCACTTCACCAGCATCTGCCAGTGTTGTCATCAATGCACAACCTGTAATGCCGGTTATAACCAATCAAACCGTTTCCGTATTAACCGGCATAGCATTTACAGTAACACCCTCAGGGGTACCGGCAGGCACCACCTATACCTGGACGGTACCAGTTTATACAGGCGGTGTAACCGGGGGTAATGCACAAGCGACAGGACAAACAACCATAAGCGGAACCTTAACGATTCCCGCAGGTACCGGAACGGCTACCTATACCATAACACCCGCTTCAGGAAGCTGTGTCGGGGCTACTTTTACCTTAACAGTCACTGTTACGTCTACCTGTGTACCTGTCAGCATCGGAACGCAACCGGCCGACAACAGCATGTGTTCGGGCTCAGGAAATGCATCTTTCACAATCATTGCTGCCGGAACAGCCCCCTTTACCTACCAATGGCAATTCAATAACGGCGGCAGCTGGGCAAACGTCATAAATGGCACGCCAGCAGGCGCAGTTTATACCACTCAAACCACGGCAACGATGAATGTGGCAGGAATCACAGCTGCAGGAATTTTTCAATACCGCTGCGCTGTGACCAATTGCAGCGGAGGTAACAACCTGAACTCAAGTCCTGCCGTACTTACTGTGAATGGAGCACCTTCAGCACCCACTGCGGGCACTGTCACACAGCCTACCTGCCTGATCGGAACAGGAAGCGTCATTTTAAATGGATTGCCCGCAACAGGAAACTGGACTGTTAATCCTGGCGCCAAAACAGGTGCAGGATCCAGTACAACCATTTCCGGTCTGACAACAGGAACTTATAATTTTACCGTTGCAAATGCTTCGGGATGCACATCTTCGTCATCAGCTAATATTATCATCAATGCAGCTGCAGGTTCTCCTACAGCACCAATCATTGGTGCAGTTGTGCAACCGACTTGCCAGGTTAATACCGGATCAATTGCGATTACAGCTCCCACCGGTACCGGCATAACATACAGTCTGGATGGTTTAGTTTATACAAACAGTAACGGCATATTTACACAGGTACCTCCTGGAACTTATACTGTTACTGCAAAAAGCGCTGCCGGGTGTATTTCACCGG
>JBBRRV010000063.1:0-16685 GCA_038246075.1 Bacteroidales bacterium | reverse complement strand
TTCCGAGAAACAGGAAGAATATTTTCTGACCTTCAAAAATAACATCAACGAAGGAATTGAATACTACAAGCAGTTGTTCACAACCGCAAAAGCCAAATTCGAGGATTTCAAAACCAATATTCTCAGTGACCTTGAAATACTTGAGGATAAACTGAACATGATGGAAGTGCTTTCTGTAGCTGCGCTTATTCAGATCAGCGTTTCGCCGTCGCATTCATGACCCTTTTTTTTGATGTATACTGCTATCTGATAGCGAGGTAACTTAAATTAGAAATACATTTAAGTGCTTTGAAGTACATGGAAGTACATGGAAGTACATAGAAGTACATGGAAGTACATGGAAGTACATGGAAGTACATGGAAGTACATGGAAGTACATGTAAGTACATAGAAGTATATTGAAGTATATTGAAGTACGTAGAAGTAAATTGAAGTATATTGAAGTACGTCGAAGTAAATTGAAGTACATTGAAATACTTAGAAATACATAGAAATACATAGAAAGAGCTGGAAGGACACAGGCTCCTTTGAGGATGTATCAAAGGGAAATGGGGTTTTGTTAACCGGCAAAAGAATAATTTTATTATCCTCAGCCCTGGTCAGTTATTGGGCATAATTACAACTCCTTCATAAGATTAAGGAACAACCGTATCAGGAATTTTTCGGCAATGGCAGCGGTGGCGATTATTTCGCTGATATCGACCGGTGCCAGGTTGTCGGGATCACATTCGTCTGTCAGCACCGAAATGGCGCAGCAGGGCAATTTCATGTGATTGGCCACAATAGCTTCGGGAACTGTTGACATTCCAACAACATCTGCTCCGATAATGCGAAGGAAGCGGTATTCAGCGGGAGTTTCCAGATTGGGACCGGATACGACGGCATAAGTGCCTGTATGAAGCGTGATTCCTTCTTTCTGTGCTATTGCCAAAAGTATGGAGTTGAGTTTAGTGGAATACGGCTGGCTCATATCCGGGAAACGTGGCCCAAGTTCCTCATAATTTTTACCGATGAGAGGATTTGAAGGGAGCAGGTTGATGTGATCCGTCAACATCATCAGCTCACCCTTTCGGAACCCAGGATTCAGCGCGCCTCCTGCGTTGGAAAGCAGCAAATTCTGCACGCCCAGTTGTTTCATGACACGAATAGGGAATGCGATCTGCTCCAGGGTATAGCCCTCGTAATAATGATAGCGTCCCTGCATAGCCAACACCATTTTGCCTGCCAGTTCTCCATATACAAGCCTGCCCTTGTGAAATTCAACTGTGGAAAGCTGGAATCCCGGAATGTCGGCATAATCGATAGCCGTTTGAACCCTGATGTGATCCACTAATTTTCCAAGTCCTGTTCCGAGTATAATTCCGGCTTCCGGACGATCTATCCCCCGGGCCCTGAGAAAGGCGACGGTTGTGTTAATTTCTTCTATCATCAGGTCATTTTTTGAGTGGACGAATTCCTTTTATTTCGCAGAATTTTATTAAGAAGCTGTCGCTTAAACGGCGACTAAGGCTGATAAAAATAAAAAAAAGAGTCTCCGAAAAGGAAACTCTTTTGTTTGGGATGATTTAAAAACTATTTTGCAAAACTGATGGCCCGTGTTTCACGAATTACGGTAATTTTTATTTGTCCGGGATAGGTCATTTCATCCTGTATTTTGCGTGAGAGATCATATGAAATCTGGTTGGCTTCGGTATCGCTTACCTTATCAGCGCCTACAATAACGCGAAGTTCTCGGCCGGCTTGAATGGCATAGGTTTTAACTACGCCGGGATAGGTAAGTGCCAGTTCCTCAAGGTGATTCAGACGCTGAATATAGGCTTCAACTACTTCACGGCGGGCACCAGGGCGGGCACCCGATATGGCATCGCAGATCTGAACAATAGGTGCAATGAGTGATTCCATTTCCACTTCGTCGTGGTGAGCGCCGATGGCATTGCAGATATCAGGCTGTTCCTTGTATTTTTCAGCAAGTTTCATTCCCAGGATGGCATGTGGCAATTCTGGTTCGTTGTCGGGTACTTTCCCTATATCATGAAGTAAGCCGGCCCGTTTGGCTTTTTTTGGATTCAGGCCAAGTTCGGCAGCCATTGTTGCGCACAGGTTGGCGACTTCCTTGGAGTGCTGTAGAAGATTCTGGCCATAAGATGAGCGGTATTTCATGCGGCCGATCATGCGGATCAGTTCGTGATGAAGGCCATGGATGCCAAGATCGATGGTGGTGCGTTTGCCTATTTCGATGATCTCCTGTTCGAGTTGTTTTTTTGTTTTGGCAACAACTTCTTCGATGCGGGCAGGATGGATACGTCCGTCGGTGACCAGTTTGTGCAGTGAAAGTCGTGCAATTTCGCGACGTACAGGGTCGAATCCCGAAAGTATGATGGCATCGGGGGAATCGTCGATAACGATCTCAACACCGGTAAGTGCTTCGAGTGCACGGATATTACGACCTTCGCGTCCGATGATCCGCCCTTTGATTTCTTCACTTTCGATATTGAAAACGGAAACGGTATTTTCAATCGCATGCTCGGCAGCCGTGCGCTGAATGCTCTCGATAACGATCTTTTTTGCCTCGTTGTTGGCTGTTATTTTGGCTTCATCAATGATCTCACGGATGTGAACCATAGCTTCCGAACGGGCCTGGTCCTTCAGGTTTTCAATCAACTGAGCCTTTGCGTCGTGGGCCGAAAGCGCGGAAATAGATTCCAGCTGTTCAACCTGCTGCTTGTGTATTTTATCAAGGTCCTGCTGCTTTTTGGCAATGGCTTCCATCTGAGCCGCGAGACTTTCCTGGGTCGTACTTATTTCTTTTTGCTTGCGCTGATATTCTTCAATTCTTTGATTCAGTGCCGTTTCTTTTTGTTTTAACCTGTTCTCCGTACGTTGAATCTGGTTGTCTTTTTCCTGGAGTTCTTTGTCGTGTTCGGATTTGAGTTGAAGAAATTTTTCTTTAGCCTGGAGTATTTTTTCCTTTTTTATGACTTCTGCTTTGTCCTCAGCTTCATTGAGGACTTGCATGCTTTTTTTCTCAATGGTCTTGCGTAACAGGGTGGAGGCAACCACGAGTCCCGCTGTCAATGCAGCGATAGCGACCAGAGTAATTATGAGTATATTCATATTACATGGGGTTAGGTATTATATGTAATGGTAAAGGAGGAGGTAAAACAAAAAGAAATAAAAAAACCCGCATAAATTCATGAGTTTTGGTAAACCCCAAAACTTACGGATAGAACTGCCAAAATTGCGCGAACTTCCACCGTTCTCCCGTCGGAAAATCCCGGCAAGCCGGGTGAGGCCTGTTCTTGCATTTATGAGACTGGTTCTAATTGTTGTACTGTTGAGTTTACAAACAATTTGAATAAATGCGGGTTATCTTTTTTGTTTCAAAGAACGGTAGGGATCGGTCCTATTCTAAAGTGTCCGTGAGGACTTTGTCTATTGATTCGAGTGATTCAACCAAATTTGTGTTTGTATATGATAATTCTTTTTCAAAATGAAGGCTGCTGGTGGCGAACTGCAAGGCTACCATGGCCAGCAAATCCTGTTTATCTCTGAAATCGAAATTCTTAGCATACACTTTAATTTGCTCATCAATTATTTTTGCAGCTTTTCTTACTGTTTCCTCTTCGTCTTTTTTAATCGAAAGTTTATAAGGCCTGTCAGCTATTACTACTGTAATCGAGAGTTCATTCATCCGGTTTTCATGTCGAATTATTTATTCAAAAGACCGATGCATCTATCAATTTCCCGCACAAGTTCATTAATTTTCACTTTTGCTTCTACGGTTCCTTTACCTGGTTCTAATGATTTAGCAATTTTAAGTAGGTTAATATTATTTTCCAGTTCAATTATTCTTTTATGCTGATTATCCGTAAGTTGTTCTAATTCTTTATGCTTTAGTATTGTTTTTTGCAGTTCCTTTTTTAATGATTCGTTTTTATCAATCAGTTTTCGCAGTTTGTATTCGATGCCAGCTATAAGCGTGCTAGTGTTCCTCATGCTTTATCAACTTGTATTCGATACATTCAACAGCAAAAATAGCATTATCTGACATGTAATGCAAATTTTTATTCAGCTCAGATGCATTTAACAGCAAATCAGTACTATAGGCTCCGCTAAGAAGTGATTTTTGAAGGACCGGCTCCGATTTGATGAAAAATATAATTCAAGAAAAAAAACGTTTTTCGAAACAGAATATTTATTAACTTTTCACAAAATTATAACATGACCGAAGAATTCCTGCAATATGTCTGGAAATACAGGTTGTATAAACCCGGCCTGTCTCTGGCATCCGGAGAACCGGTAGATGTTATCCATCCCGGTGAGCAAAACTTCGATGAAGGTCCTGACTTTTTCAATACGCGTATCCGGCTTGGGCAGACGATATGGGCCGGCAATGCCGAAGTTCATATCCGTGCCTCCGACTGGCTCCGGCACGATCATCACGTGGAAAAGAATTACGGCAATGTTGTTCTACATGTTGTGTATGAGAATGATTATCAGATAACCCGCTCCGATGGGGAACTCATTCCGGCTGTTGAACTCCGGGGACAGTTCGACATGTCAATGTTTGAGCGCTACCGTGGTTTTATGCAGAATAAACAGTGGATTGCCTGTGAAGGTGTACTTGGAAATGTATCTGCTTTTGAGAAGGATAACTGGCTCGAGAGGTTATTGATAGAGCGTCTTGAGCGGAAAGAAAATATTATTACCGATGCTTTACAGTTCACGGGGAATGACTGGCATGAAACCTTTTATCGTTTGCTGGCAAGGGCGTTTGGATTTAAAATAAATGCCGAACCTTTTGAATTGCTTGCCAAATCGCTGCCTCAGAAATACCTGGGCAGGCATAAGGACAATCTGTTGCAGTTAGAGGCATTGTTATTCGGTCAGGCTGGTATGCTCGCAGAAGAGCTAACCGGTCAATACACGCAGACGCTATGGCATGAATACAAATACCTGAAGCGGAAATTTCAACTGCGCCCCATCAGCGGACATCTTTGGCGGTTCATGCGCCTAAGGCCTTCCAACTTCCCGACAGTGCGCATAGCCCAGTTTGCCATGCTGATCCATCAATCTTCTGGACTCCTCTCGCAGTTTCTGGAAACAGGGGATACCGAAGAACTACTCAAATTATTGGATACAAACTGTTCGGATTACTGGCAGACCCATTATCAGTTTAGCAAAGCTTCCCCTCCGAAAAATAAACATATGGGCCAGGCCTCGGCCATATCTATCGTCATAAATACTGTTGTACCTTTTATGTTCGCCTTGGGTAAGCAAAAGGATGATCAGGCACTCAGGGACAAAGCATTACAAATCCTACAGAATCTTCCGGGCGAAGTTAATTCCATTACAAAACACTGGACTCAACTGGGTATGGATAATAGTTCAGCAGCTAAAAGCCAGGCACTTATCGAGCTGAAAAATAATTATTGCGATTTTAAAAAATGCTTAAATTGCAGGATAGGAAATGTGCTGATCCGCAAATCCTGATGATTGCTGCCCTGGCAGAATGATATCATTTTATCCAATCCAAAAGTACTGTGACAGAACAACCTCAGCTTTTCAAGAAAAGTCTATCGCTCATCGACTCCACGTCCATTGTGGCCGGATCAATGATTGGCTCCGGAATATTCATTGTAAGTGCTGAAATGGCTCGGATTCTCGGGTCTCCGGGATGGCTGCTGGTTGCCTGGATCGTAACAGGGCTGCTTACCATCGCAGCTGCCCTGAGCTATGGAGAATTGGCATCGATGATGCCCAAAGCCGGCGGCCAATATGTTTATCTCCGCGAAGCTTATAATCCGTTGAGCGGTTTTCTTTACGGATGGACCCTTTTCATGGTGATACAAACAGGTACAATTGCAGCTGTGGGTATGGCCTTTGCAAAATTCACGGGTGTGCTATTTCCCTGGTTTGCGGAAGATCGCATGCTGCTTGATCTGGGTTTCTTTAGGTTTAATGCTGTTCAATTCCTGGCGATTGCTTCCATTGCTCTCCTTACATGGAATAATATGCGTGGGATCAGCGCAGGTAAAAAAGTTCAGAATCTTTTTACCGGGATCAAAGTTGTTGTGCTGATTGGGTTTATAGCAATGGGCCTGTTGTTTGCCCGCAATGCGGAGGTTATTTCGCTAAACAGGGCCATTTTCTGGAACCCGGTTTCACCAGATGGTGCACCACTTTTCGGGTGGACATTGATTGCAGCGCTGGGAACAGCAATGGTAGGCTCTCTCTTTTCAGCCGATGCCTGGAATAATATAACCTTCACAGCGGGCGAGGTTAAAAACCCGAAAAAGAATATCCCTTTGAGTTTATTCCTGGGGACAGGCCTGGTCATCGTGCTATATATCCTCGCCAATGTTGTTTATCTGCAGACGATCCCACTGCGCGGAACCCTGAATGCCTCATCTGTGTTCGAGCGGGGAATGCAGTATGCAACAAACGACAGGCTTGGTACTGCAACCATGAGTGGCCTGGTAGGCGAAATGTCAGCTTTGTTCATGGCCGGATTTATTGTGATTTCCACCTTCGGATGTAACAACGGTCTCATCCTCTCGGGTGCCAGGGTTTATTATGCCATGGCCAAAGATGGTCTGTTCTTTAAGAAGGTTGGCCTGCTCAATAAGAATGAGGTGCCGGCGAATGGATTGTTGATCCAGGGTGTGTGGGCGTCGGTGTTATGTCTGACAGGAAGGTATAGTGACCTGCTGGATTATGTGGTTTTTGCCGTTCTCATATTTTATGTGCTTACCATCGCCGGAATATTTGTCCTGCGCCGCAAGCGCCCGGAAGCAGAACGCCCTTACAAGGCTTTTGGCTATCCGGTAGTGCCTGCACTTTATATGCTTACCGCTTCACTCATCATGTTCATACTGCTGATATACAGGCCCAGATATACCTGGCCCGGGCTGATCATTGTTGTGTTGGGAATACCCGTATATTATATCTGGAAGCAATATTCAAAAAAATGAACATTTTATTCCAGAAGGTGCTTCAGGTGCTGAAGACTTATTTTCATTTCAACCGCAGCGAGAAGAATGGTATTTTAATACTGATCATCCTTATCCTGATACTGTTCATTATTCCTGCCTACCTTGCTTTTGTCCGTAAACCGGTGAAGATTTCTTTTGAACAGTTCGGCAAGGAAATAGCTGCTTTTGAGGCTGATACTTTAAAAAGGGCTCCCAATAGGTTTAATATTGATTTTGAAAGGATTGACCATTCACTGGCTGCACATAAACTTCACCCTTTCACGTTCGATCCCAATGGCCTCCCTGCTGAAAAATGGCGGCAAATAGGGCTGAGCGAACGACAGATCAAAACAATAAAGAATTATGAGCTTAAGGGAGGGCGATTTTTTCACAAGGAGGATTTGCGGAAGATATACGGGTTAAGCGAAAATGAATATGCCGTTTTAGCCCCTTATATTTCGATTCACAAAACTGAGTACAACAAAACGTCGATACAAAAGAACACCTGGAAAAGCAGGTTTTATGATGCAGAAAACCTTACGGTTGATATCAACACGGCAGATTCCGCAGGTTTGATGGCGCTGAGCGGAATAGGTTCCTCTTTTGCACGGCGTATCATACGATACCGCAATCTATTGGGTGGTTTTTACGCCAAGGAACAATTACTTGAAGTTTATGGTATGGATAGCTTGCGGTTTGCGCAATTTTCTGCAAATTGCACCGTGGGAGAAGGCCCGGTGCGTAAGTTCAATATCAATACGGTCACAGTCGCTGAGTTAAAGAAACATCCATATTTTAACTATTACCTTGCAAAATCAATTATCGACTATCGCATTATACACGGATCGTACGGGAGCGTTGAGCAATTGAGCTTTACACCCCTGTTTAATAAAGATTTATACCAAAAACTTGCTCCATACTTAATTATTCGTTAATGGTGAATAGTTCAACTCAGATCCGGATCTCGCTTATCATAGCAATGATAATGCTTCTTGCAATTGGGCTCTATCCTGCTCAACTGTCGGGACAGGATTCTCTGCCGGCCATCCGGAAGCGTCTCTCATTACTCAGCACAGGAAAACGAATTGAAATGCTTAACGGGCTGTCTAAAGCATACCGCTCCAGCAACCACGACAGGGCGATGACTTTTGCCCAAATGGCGCTGGCATTATCGGAAAAGACAGGTAACAAGCATGGGAAGGCACTTGCGCTTAAAAACATTGGCGTTGTTCACTTCTTCTCCGGAGCTATGGATTCTGCACGCGAAAACTATGATCAAGCACTGGTGCTTTATACGCAATTGAAAGATGTAAGCGGGCAATCAGGTTGCTACAATAACATTGGACTGGTACAGCAGGAACAGGGAAAATATGATGAGGCATTGGCAAACTATAAGCGAAGTGTTGATTGCGATTATAGGTTGGGTGATGAAATTGGCGTTGCCTCCACGTTCGATAATATTATTGCAGTATACAAATATCGCGGGCAATATACCATGGCGCTCGAATTCAGCCGGCAGGCGCTGGCCATCAATATAAAGCATCATAACATTTACGGGATCATGGCCCAGTACAATGTGCGGGGTGTATTGTATGAAGCCCGGAACCAGTTTGATGAAGCCTTGCTTCAGTATGAAAAAGCACTTGAACTGGCCAGGCAGCTAAAAGATGATCGCAATACTGCTATGTATTTGCACAATATCGGAATTGCGAATTTTAAAAAAGGAAATAACAGCACAGCACTTGATTATATGAATGAGGCATTGCCCTTGAGCAGGAGAATTGGGGATAAAGCTGAGGTGGCATTTATTCTAAATAGTATGGCTTCAGTCTATGAAGAGCAAGATAATCTCCTGAAAGCCAACGAACTCTATTCCCAATCTTTAAAATTGTCAGAAGCGTTGGATGATAAGCGAAAAATAGCCCAAACCTTAACAAATATCGGAAGGAATCTGATGGCCGGAAATGATATTGTAAAAGCAGTGGAGTATTTCGAAAACAGTCTCGCTATTGCCGAAAACATTGATGCCAGAGAGGAGGTCATGATGAACTATCAGAACTTGTCACTGGCTTATGCTGCCATGAAAGACTTTAAAAAGGCTTCATCATACATGGAATCCTATTTCCTGATTTCGAAAATACTTAAAATGGATTCGGAAAGATTCGCATCAAAGGATTCTATCCCTGCCGAGTCATTAACAACTTTTCTGGCTTCGGAAATCGCCTTGCGAAAATCCATAAAAATGCATGATGGAGGTTTTGGCAGGTTGTGGCTTATATTGTTTGTTTGCTCGAATATTGTTTCCGCGGTCTTGCTCTTTTTCCTGTTGAGAAAAAAACAGGTATTCAGAAAAAGTAAATATCCTTTTCCATCATAAACAGGACCCTCATTTTTTCGGATTCTCCATGCTGATTTAAACTGTTCGCTGACGCTTTTTCAACCTGAAGCGCTCCAGGTTGCGCGCGTTGTTTTAAGCACAGTATGATTTAAAATTATTTTTTAAAATGATCCATCAGGTGGGTTTGGCTTTTCTGAGAACTTACTTTAGATTCAATTCATCTCTTTTTGATTCATCTCCCCGGGGCAGATCGGGGTCTTCCGGATTGTAATGTTCTGAAATCAATGTATCGGGGTCATCTGCCGGATAAAGCGTCGTGTCTGAATCATCTGTGTCGTCCTCAGCCCATTCGTAGCGGGGGCGCTGTGGGCCTGAGCTCCGATAATAGAAAGCAAGGACCAAACCCGCCAAAACACCCATAAGGTGCGATTCCCATGAGATATTTTTAGTAGGGAAAAAATCGGGAAACACGCCCCAGGCCATACTGCCGTATAGAAAAACAACCAGCATGGTAAATGCCATCAGGCGGGGTTCACGCCTTATCAGCCCGCTGATGAAGTGAAAGGAAGCTAAAGCATATACGATACCTGAGGCACCAATATGATAAGATCCACCGCGCGCAAAACACCACACCCATATTCCGGTAAGCAGCCAGCTTAGTATCAGTATACGCATGGCAATTTCGCGATAAAAGAAAAACAAGGCTGAGCCCAATACGAAGAAAGGAACAGAATTGGCAAACACATGGCCCCAATCGGCGTGAAGCAAAGGCGCACAAATTATTCCGTAGAGGCCTTCTGGCTGTAAAGGCAAAATTCCAAACATGGAAAGATCAATGCCCGATATGTTTTCGAAGATACGGATTGCCCAGAACGCTGCAATGAGTATGGTTGGAACTCGTGCGCTTTTAATCAGCCGGGACTTTTCGGGTGTCATTGCCATAGGGCATGCATTGCATATGATTTGCCCGCAGTCATAAATGAATGATCATTGCAGCTTGTCGGCGGGAAATGCGGAATAAGTTTCAGGATTTAAAACCTTTCGGTTTTTTAACGGTGAAAACCCTGGAAATATTAAAACCGAAGAAAATATCGCCTTTTGTCCATTTTCCGGTAGTTTCAGCGATAAAGGCGCGGTCAAACATCGGTTGTGAATTGGTGAAATGTAACTGAAAGACATGCCCTCCCGTTTCGATATCTATGCCCACAGAGAAGGAATTTACATAATGACTGGCAGCATAGCCCGGGAGCAGATAGAAATACTCCGCGTTCAACGACAGCCGCTTGGTAAGTTTATAACGGCCACCAAGTCCGATGGCAAATATATCGTTTTGCGCTGCGGCAGAATCCACAAGGTTCTTATGAATTATGGTTGGGGTAAGTTGCAGCGACAAAGCATTGGAGAATTTGCGGGCAATCAGCAACTGGTTTGTGAATGCCAGGCGGGAAGTAAAATAGTTTTTCCGTGACGGATCAAGCCATTTATAGGAGTTCAATACGGTGCTTGAATACAATGACAATGACACCGGCATGTTGCGATCTCCCTTGCTTTGTCGCAACATTTTAAGTTTAAAGGAAGCATCAAATGTTTTCTGATAGGAACTCCGCCCAATGCCAACACTTAGATAATCGTTTATGCCGTAATCAAGACCAAGGCGGATGGTTGACTGATCAAGACCGAAGAAATTATAGGCTCCAGAATTCACGGCTCCGAAATGATGCGAAATCATGAATAGCAAAACGCCACTGGCGGGGTTTTCTATCGACTGACCATTAACGATGCGTGTGGTTTTAAAAGTGGCGTAAGTATATTCAGTTGTTGGTTTATTGTCGCCCAGCATGTCCATCAAATCCTGGGCGTATACCTGCCCCCATGTTGTACTGATGATCAGAAAAGCAAGTGCAATCAGTTTTTTAGTCATCATTTATTAATTATTTAGTTTTTTCAATACAATACTGACTGTGACTTCCTGTGACTGTGAAATACTTTTGATAAAGGTGTTAGGGACCTTGATGTCATAATCCTTCAGCAATACGATAAATTTAGCATCGGCCAGGATATCTCCAGCCTTCACCTCAACAGTTCCTTTCAAGCTTACTTTTTTGGTGACATTATGAATAGTAAGATCACCTTCTACCATTGCATTGTACTTGCCGTCTTTGGTGAAGTTGATGTCTTTGATGTTTGTGATTTTTCCCCTGAAAATTGAATTGGGATATTTATCCGATTCCAGGTAATCTTCATTGAAATGCTCCTGCATGAGGGCTCTTTCGAACTCAAAACCCTTTATCAGGACCTTGAAGACGAAATCGCCGCTGGTGACGTCAAGGGCGCTATTAACCTGGTTGTCATGCGCTTCTATTTTCTCAACAGGTGTTTGGGAGAAGAAAGAAATTTTCCCGTTTTTGGTGGAATATTTCTGGGCGTTTGCAGCAGAAAAGATGAGCAGGCACAAGGCCGTGATTTGCAATGATTTGATGAACGCTTTCATAAAAAGATGGATATTTTATAATTTGAAATTAGCTGATATGATTGAACATTTGCTGAGCTTGAGGTCAGTTTGGTCATACCCGGCACAATAGCCTTTGATTTTGACTAAAGCTTCAGGCTGAATTAAAGCTGATGCTTCATTGAACTTAGGCAGCATTTCACAACGGATGGTTTTATTGCCAAAATCAGGATCAGGTTCCATAATGAATACAAGGTATACGAGGGAATCAACTTTATCAACTTTACCCAGTTTGCCTGTGATTTCAAGAACCTTGCCGGTATAAAGGGAATCGGAAAGTCTGAGGGATTGGTTATATTGCTTCCAAAGGTCCTGAGTGCTGAGGGAATAAGCAGGAGTTGATTTTTCAATGTCGGCATGAGGCTTATTGATGACAAATTTCCAGACAAGTCCGGCTGCAAGCAGCACAATAAATGACAGTATCACGAAAATTTTTAACCATTTGTTCATTTCGCTATATTTTAAATTAATTATGTGTGACTTTATTGCGCTGTGTGCCTATTGCTTTAGCATATATTCGTTTAATTATTTGGCATGCCAAGGTTTCTCCACCGCTGGATCTTTAACCGGTCGCATTTGGACAGGAAACCGCCTCCCTGCGGCATTGCTTTTGCCCCTGGAAGGTGATTGATGGCAAGGGAAATGAGGTTAATCTTAGCACTCAGACTTGCAGGATTGTCGGTGATCACGGTCCCCGAAGGATTGGCAGCATTGTGGCAACCATTACAGTAATTGGCAAATATGGGGGCAATATCCAAATGGTAAGTCACATTGATGGTGTCGCAATTGGTTTGCTGCCCGGTTTTAGGATAGAGGTATTCCTCGTTATCATAATAACATGCGTTCAGGAGAGCGCTGCCCAGAAGCAAAGCGAAAACAGGAACCAGTAATCGCAATAAATTCCTTTTAAATGCTTGTTGTTTCATTATTTTAACAATATGTAATTTGTGAAAAGGTGCAATCGTAAACTTAATCCTGGTTTGAAGGAAACAGGTACAATCGGGATGTTTATCGACATTTTGTGGGCTCTGCTCCCTGAAGTATCCAGATGGTGATCAGATTTATCTGATCAACAGTAAGTCTGGGTCGTGGTTTTGGTGGCATTATTGTTGTGATTAACCCCTTTGCTGTAATTACTTTGTATAATTTGCTTTTGGCAGGATCACCTGCAGTAACATAAGATTTAATACCCTCAAAGGTGGAAAGATCGTTCCTTTCACCCCCATCATGACAGCCTGACATGGCACAGTTAGCCTGTATCGCGGGCAGCACCTGCTGGTCGAAACAAACCGCCGGTGTTCCCGGGGCAAGTGACGGTTCCTTATGACAGGAGCTTAGGGTTCCTGCCAGTATTCCCAGTGAGATTGCTATAATTTTGGAGCAACTTTTAAGTCTCATTCTAAATGGTATTGAAGTTTTTATTGACGGTATAATAAATATTAACCGCATCGCAGGGCATATAATCGCCATGAAGATTTCCAGCGCTTTGTGAATTCCATTTATTAACCATTTGTATGTGAGAGATAATAAGTGCTGGTTTGTTTAATGGAAAATACAATAAGTATAAGTAAACAATTTGTTGTCAGCAAGAACAGAATTTGTCTCTCAAATTCTGAGTAACATGTAAAGATATAATAATAAATGCTTGTTTATTGATCAGTTTTTTGCCAGGAGTTAAATTGTATTGCAAGGTTTTGTCTTCCAGGTAATTATATACGGATAATCATAAATTTTGTTAAATGCAGGATGGCGTGACAGCTTATGCATACTTGTAAATCTGAATTGTACTACTTTTGAAATCAAATATCGAATCCATTTTTAAAACAAGGACTATATGCGTTTAAAATATAAAATGGCCTTTTTCACATTCATTGCAGTATTCTTTTTTAATCAGCCACATTTACAAGCACAGAAGCAATCTCCGGAAAGTGATCCCAAATCGGCTATCGAAAAGATTGCAACAGCGGTGCAGCTGATCAATTACTTTTATGTGGAAAAAGTTGACCAGGGAAAACTAGCCGACGATGCTATCGTCAATATGCTGAAGGAACTGGATCCTCATTCGGTTTATATCAGTAAAAAAGAAGTAGATGAGACAAATGAACCTCTTGTTGGCAACTTTGATGGCGTTGGCATCCAGTTTCAGCTGTTTCATGATACCATAATGGTTATATCCCCTGTGCCGGGCGGGCCATCCGATAAACTCGGAATATTAGCCGGCGATAAAATAATTCGGATCAATGGTGCTGACGCTTTTGGCAGCAAAGTGACGAACAGTTATGTCCTGCAGCACCTGCGCGGTCAGAAAGGAACAAAAGTTACGGTCAGTATTTTGCGTAAAGGACATAAAGGGCTGATCGAATTTACGATTACGCGCGATAAAATCCCGTTGAATAGTATTGATGCTACGTTGATGCTTACTCCGGAAATTGGCGTTATTAAACTCAGCAGGTTTGCCCGAACTTCGATGGACGAGTTCCATGAATCACTGGCTAAGCTGAAGGCTGCAGGGATGAAAAATCTTATCCTTGATCTTCGGGGAAACTCAGGCGGATATCTGGATGTAGCCATTGATTTAGCTGATGAGTTTCTGACAGCGGATAAATTGATCGTTTTTACTGAGGGAATTCATAGCCCTAAGGAAGAATACCGCGCCACTTTTCAGGGAGGATTTGAAACCGGGAAATTAGTCGTTCTGATCGATGAAGGATCGGCATCGGCCAGTGAGATTGTCTCCGGTGCTGTTCAGGACTGGGATCGCGGGTTGATCATAGGAAGGCGTTCATTTGGCAAAGGACTCGTGCAGCGGCCTTATATGCTGCCCGACAGTTCAATGATCAGGCTTACCACGGCCAGGTATTTCACACCATCGGGCCGCTGTATCCAGAAATCCTACAAGGCCGGCGCTGATGATTATTATGAGGATGTCAATAAACGTTTCAAACATGGGGAGTTCATTCATGCTGACAGCATACATTTCCCCGATTCGCTGCGCTATTCTACTGCCAACAAACGCACTGTATATGGAGGCGGCGGAATAATGCCCGATATTTTCATACCCCTTGATACAACCTTCAATTCAAAATACTACTCCGAGATATGGCGAAAGGGCCTGCTCAACGAATTCTCTACACAATATATTGATGATAACCGCAAAGCGCTTGTTCAGCATTATCCGAAAGTAAATATGTTCGTGGATAATTTCGTTTTTGACGACAAGCTAATGAATCAGTTTGTTGAATTTGCTGAAAAACGGGGTGTGCCGCGTGACCCGAAAGGGCTTGAACTTTCGGGGAAGGAAATCAGGTATGTCATCAAAGGATTGATTGCCAGAAATTTGTTTAATGTAGATGCTTATTTCCAGGTTATTTCCGGTATCGACGAGGAATTGCAGAAAGCGGTCGAACTCATAAAGGAGGATACATCTTTTAAAAGACTTGCCGGTATTAAGTAATCAGAACGAAAGTGTGATAAAAAGGTATATGCGGCTTAGTCCTACATGAGCACCTGTTGATCCATAGAAATAACTGATAAAATACACCAACACAGGCGGCTGTTTTCCATCATGGAAACAGCCGCTTTTGCTTTGTGCATGCGCTGTCAACTAATAAATTACTTTATGTTCAAAACGTTTACCTTTGCCGCTCATTCTTAAAAGTATGCACATTAACTAATGAAATTAAGTTCTCTCAAATATTACGCCGCTGCTGTTTTCGCCATGTTATTCTGGGGTTTGTCCTTCGTTTGGTTTAAAATCGTTGTTAAGTATTACGAACCCATTACCATTATTTTTATTCGACTGGTCATATCAGGCACGCTGTTATTGCTATTTCTTTGGATAACCGGAAAGTTCGAACGCATCCTGAGAAAGGATATTAAATGGTTCCTTGCATTGGCCTTCACACAGCCGTTATGTTATTTTCTGGGAGAAAGTTTCGGCCTGAAACTTGTCTCACCGACCTTTGCTTCAGTTATCATATCAACGATACCGGTTTTTAGCCCATTGATCGCCTATTATACGATCAGGGAAAAATTTTCGGGTTATAGCCTTGCCGGGATCATCATTTCATTCGCAGGTGTTTTGATCATGATATTGCGCAGGGATCTTTCGTTTAATGCAGCGCCTGCAGGCATTGCACTATTATTTTTTGCGGTTTTTTCCGCCTTGTTCTATGCCGTGATCATCCGCAAATTTTCCTTTGATTATTCGCCGCTGACCATCATAACGGTGCAGAATGTGATCGGCATGTTTTATTTCCTGCCTTTTTTCCTTGTGATGGATTTCAGTCACTTCATTACCGTACGTCCTACGTTTGAACTGGTTTCAGCCATGTTACAACTGGCGGTATTTGCATCGATATTTGCCTATATGTTATATATAGTTGTATTGCAGAAGTTTGGGGTTACCCGGGCTAATATTTTTACGAATCTTATTCCCATCTTCACAGCGATCGCTTCCTGGATGATTCTTGGGGAAGTGCTTACGATAGCCAAACTGGCAGGTATGGTCATCGTAATTATCGGGGTGGTAATTTCGCAATGGAAAGAACTGCGCAGGATATTTTTCAGAGGGGAAACAAAAGTATTTGAAATATAAACCGTAAAAAGTTGCCGTCAGTCGTTGGTTTTGGAAAAATTTACTACTTTTGCACCTCCATTTTGAGGCGTGGTAGCTCAGTTGGTTAGAGCGTCGGATTCATAACCCGGAGGTCACGAGTTCAACTCTCGTCCACGCTACACTTTACGACGAATGTTCAGTTTATCAATTACTTACAAATTAATAAATGAAACATTTGCGACAATATGAGACAGGAAAATTACAGAGTTGCTAAACTCTATGATGCTAATAACGACCTGGCTCAAC
>JBBRRV010000062.1:0-16958 GCA_038246075.1 Bacteroidales bacterium | reverse complement strand
ATCCGGTCAATTCGTTTTAAATTGTGATCGTTTACAGGCCCCCATGCAAAATTGATATGCCTTTTCTTTATCCTGATTTTTTTCCATTCGGAAGGGAAGTCATAGTTCCGGTTACTCACCCACCAAACATTGTTTCCAGTGCTGTCGATAAATTTTATTTCTAAATTATTGGCCGGAGATTCTGCTTTTAAATAAAAGGTGAATTCATAATTATCGGGGAGGTCAATCGGGAACAGTTTCTGTATTCCGCCGTAACCGGTGCCTTTGGTAAAATCATAATCCAAACGGATGGCATTGCCTGTGAATCCTTTTTCATTCGATAACTTAAGGTTTACCCCATCGGATTTGATCAACGACCAGCCGTCCCTGTTTTCAAATTCATCAAGCGTTCTAACCTGGGCTGCAAGGCTTGTGGTTATGAAAATCAATAATGCAATGAAAGCGTGTAACCTGATAATTTGATTTTTCATAAAACAATGCTTCGCTATGTTCTAAATTCTGACTTCTGAATCTATTCCGAAAAATGCTTTTCCTCCCACAAAGGCACAAAGGATCACTAAGCTAATTCGCTTTATTTAAGATATTCAAATCCGAGCGTGTTTAAGCCTTTCTGGATGATCGGGTCTTTCATGACATAATTCCATACCAATCCGGTTCTGAAATTTTCAATCATCATGAGCATCGGGCCTTCATCTATGCCGAGGAAGTCATTATCCACCCATTTGGCAGTCAGATTGAATGAATCATAATATCCATATTTGCCCCATATTTTTGACCCATACTTTTCATTCATCGATTTCATGGTCGGGAACACAATTTCAGGCGCAAAAGGCAGTGATGAAATAGATGCGTAAGGTGCAATCGTGCCATCTTCAGCGATGGTAAAATCAGGTCCGCTGGTTCCTCTGCCGGCATAACCTTCAAACTTTTTATTGCCGAAATTGAATTTATCACCAGGTCCGTCACATGCAGTAATACCCCAGCAAAGCGAATCAAAACCAATCCAGCCTTTTGGATTATCTGATGCATACCGGCGCTGAACATAGGTTGCCCGCCTTGAGTTTTCGAAATAATCAATTCCTTTTTCCTTCATATATTTATCTCCCAGGCCACGAAAATCAATAAATGCCTGTGAAAACTGGTGCCCGAATAAAGGAGGGAAGGCCACGTGAGAAAGCCCTTTATAGGGTGTTTTCCATTCGTAGGTTGATAACCATGAATCATAACTCTGGTTCACATTTTCCATACCGGTACCGGCAGCCAGGATATAAAGAAAAAGTCCTTCGTTATAACCACTCCATCCAAAATTGAGTAATCCATTTTCCGGAGTCCAGGCCATGGATATCGCATGAGGATGTTTGGAAGTTGCTGATAACTGCATGAATTTCCACTCCATTCGTCCAAGCAATATTGCTGCAAGCGAACGGATCTGATTTTCAGTATCATTGTCCGCGTTGTAATAGTTCCGGGCAAAGATGACACCCATCATCAACAGGCCTGTATCTATGGAAGAAAGTTCGCATTTCCATTCACGTGTGCCGGTATTCATCCGGAGAAAATGGTAATAAAATCCCTTATAACCCGTGGCATTTGTATCCGTGCTTTGAACTGAACCGGCAAAGAACCTCAGCATCTTGAGTGTGATATCTGCAGCCTGCTTCCGTGTTATCCATTTTCGTTCGGCACCGATGGCAAAGGAGGGGATTCCAAAACCCGTTGCTGCAATGCTGGCAGGCGCCCATAAGGCAGCCCGGTCCTTTACAATTCCCTTCTCAGGATGATGTTCATTTAAAAAGAAAAGAAACGTTTTATGCTGAATTGAATCGAGCATGGCCATTTCGTCCGATGTGAGGGCATAATTTACCTTTCCATTGGATTTGAATACCTGTCTGTTTTGTGCGGTACATGCAGCAGAAAGCAGGACAAAGAGCATTAATAGAGTCCTGAACTTGGTTTGACTTTTCATTTTTAGCTGTTTGATTGTTGACATAGTACAAGACATAATACCCTTTGGATATCACACTTCGGAAGTCGCGCTCCCGCCTTTTTAACGGCTAAACAATATTTGACTATCCGCGTTCATGCACAGCATGTTATCAATGTGTAAAACCGAACTTTGTCAATCCGTTGTTTACTTCCGGACAGGACATGAACAAGTTCCAGCATAACCCTGTTCTGAAGTTTTCGATCATTACGATTTCAGGGCCCTGGTCGATAGCAAGGTATGAACTGGCAAACCAGGCTTGCTGGACTGAGAAAGCATCCGTAAAACCATAATTGCTCCAGATTTTATCGCCCAGTTTATAATAAAAGAACCGGATGGCCCGCATGGATTCAACAGGTGTATATGGTAAGGATGAAATTGCTGCAGTTGGAGCGATCACGCCCCTGTCATTGGTGGGACTGCTTGCCGTATAACTACCGGGAATATCGCTGGCCGTGAGACCCCAGCAATTGGCACTGTAAGCGGCATAGCCCTTTGGATTGGCTACACAATAGGAATAGTTAATCAGGCTTTGGTTCACATTTTGCTCCTTATAATTTGCAAATTCATCCTGCAGGTTGCGGGGATCCAATCCCAGGAAAGAATAATGTGTAAAGAAAAGGGGTCCGCCATAATCCTCACCCAGCGGCAATTTGTATCCGTAAAATGTTTTCCCGTTGCGTATGCCTCCGTTGCGGCTGTAACCCAATTTGTAGGCGGCGGCTGGAATAGAGTGGGTGGTTGAACTTGCCGCCAGCACATAGGTGATCAGCGTTTCGTTATATCCCTGTAGTTTAACATTGGTTGCAAATCCTGTAGTGGGCGACCAATGCCAGTAAAGCACATTCTGCCCACCATTGGTAAACCAATCGTATTCTACGGCATCGGCAAGCGCGTTTATCCTGATGATAAGTGTGTTTTCGGAAGCAGTCGCGGGATTAAGGTATTGCCTCATAGAAAGCAGCCCTTGTATCATGAAGGAGGTTTCCACAAGATCGCCGCCATCATCCATTGGACTGAAAGGAATCGTTTTACCTGTTACCCCGTTGAGCCAATGTGGCCATACCCCGTGAAAGCGGTCGCAGGTTTCCAGGAATCCCAGGATTTTATCCATACGTTTTAATCCCTGGTTCCGTGTGATAAAGCCACGTTCCATACCAACAATGAGCGCCATAACGCCAAAACCAGAACCGCCAACCGTCACCAGGTCGCCGGAAGTATTTCTTTCCCTGGCCAGACCGCTGTTAGGTTCTGCAAAATCATAAAAATATTTGAAGGTCTTTTCCTGGATAAGCTGAAGCAGCTGATCATCGCTTATCCTGGGAAATTTGTCGGTTGTATCAATCGAAGTAGATATCTTAATAACATAATCAAGAGCTAACTGAACTCCTTTTTTTGAAGCTAATCCGTTTTTGAGTATAAGATTATAAGTTGAAAGTGGTGTTAATGGCTCCAGCATTTGAACGTGAATAATGCTATCGTTGGACCCCGCAGTGATTTTAATGGGAAAAACCGAACCTGAGGTTGCGGAAAAAACAATGGAATTGCGGAAAGTTGAAGTATCAGCCGGCCCGGAGAGGCTGATTTTGCAATCGATGGACCCAATGACATTGGGAAATAACGTAGTACCTTGTTTGCCATTAATTTCCACCCGCAGGATATTGAAGGATTCCGGCACCGGTGCGGGTTGATTCTCCTTCTTACATGAAATGATCGTAACAAGAAAAAGGAAGATGAATATTTTTTTTAACATTAAAAACGACCTTTTGAAAATGTGTAGAGAAGTATGAGTTGCTTGCACAGATCAAAATTAAAACAAAAGAGCTTAGATAATTCTAAGCCCTTTTGTTTTTTGTAACCTTAACATAACCAGGTAATTTGTCATTTCAGACAACGTTTATCGAAACTTGTTCCGATCAAAACAACTTGAGAGTTCAGGCATACTTAATTCCGTCTGATGAAGGCTGCTTATCTTCCGGCCAGGCCGAGATTATACAAAGCAGTGATGTCAGTCAGTGCCAGGGGAGTGTTGAATACCCTTACATCATCAATCATGGCTGTTGCCATCGGATACCAGCTGCCTCTTGCACCTGCATTTGCGAAACCAATATCAGTAGCTGCAAGGCTTCCAAATACGGCCTGGGCTGGAACTCTCATAACCATAGCAGGAGTTGTACCCCTTAATGTGTATGCACCACAATCAACTCCATTGCCATAAAGTTTGAACAAGTGAGTTGCACCATCCCATGTTAATACATAAAATGACCATTTACCGGCTCCTTTGAAGTATTTTCCATCAGCACCATTAACTGTCGCTAAATTATCATTGTTACTTTGTGAAGCATCAGGCAATGTTGTGCTCATATAGTTTTTAAGTTCAAGCGTATCAGAAGTGGCTGAATGTCTGCTGGTTTCAGCACAAGCCATTATATTGCCCCAAACATCAGCAACATTGGTTGGAATAATGCCAAAGAAACTCGTAAAGGCATTTGTACCACCTTTGTTACCTTTAACGTTTATCCACATACTTACTGAAAACGCTGACAAAGCATTGGCAGTATTTATATTTGTAATGGGTGGATAAACAACTGCTCCTGCTGTAAGCACCAGAGCCTTGCCGATTTGTCCTGCTCCGATCGCATTGCCGCCATATTTGTTGGAAGGCGCTATACCGGAAATGGCTTCGCTGTAAGTGTCATCAAAAGTCCAGTGGGCTTTGAGGTAAGTGGAGGCCACCTGGTCAGAATTGTCGTAACCGTTAATCTGCGGCAACGAGTCTGCTTTCTTCTTGCATGAATTTAAAGTGATCATTCCCACCACAAGGAATGCTGTGGCCAGGAACAATGTGATTTTTGTCGTTTTCATAGAGTAATTGTTTTAAGGTTTAATTTAATGGTTTAAGGTTTGGTTGATGGAGATATGGTTAAGCGAAATTGATTGGCTTCATACATAACAATCCTAATCTTAAAAGGGTTCATAAATAGCGCATTAGTTGTATGAATATTTCATAAATATTAATATCCATGGTTTTGCGTGAGTTTGCCACCACTTAATTGTATCTGAGAAGTGGGTATGGGCAACAACTCATTTTTATTCGATGTAAAGTGCTTGCCTGCTGCAGTCATGACCTGGCTTACTCTTCCTTGCCTGACCAGATCCCAGAATCTGTCGTGTTCCATGGCCAGTTCCACCCTGCGCTCTTTCCAGATGGCATCAAGTGTTGCGGTTGTTGGCAGTAATCCGGCACGTGCACGGACCAGGTTCAAGGGTGTATTCATGTCCAGACCGAGATGAAAAGCAGCTTCCGCATTCATCAGCAAAACCTCGGCATAACGTAATATCTTAATATTCCTGGGTCTGTCCTTATCATTTGCATTTGCGAAAGTCTCCTTGGTAGTACTTGTGTAAGCTTTATAATTATAGTAAAGATTTTGTACCGAATCAGAACTTGGCACCCTGAATCCATCCCATAATATGGTACCCTTATGGGTTCCTGAATTGTCAATAGGCAGAATGGTTGAAGCTTTTCTCAAATCGCCGGGTTCATAAGCTTTTATGAGGTCTGTGGTAGGATTGCAGAAGCCCCACCCAAGATCGTTCCAGCCGCCCTTTCCTCCCACTCTTACACCCTGGCTGAGTGTATAATTATCAATTTTCAGGTTTGCATTGTTGTATGATCCGGTTTCAATTTCAAAAATGGATTCTGCACAATTATCGCCTACCTGCCGCCAAAGTATACTGTAATCAACTAGCTTGTACTGATTCGAAGTTATGACTGCCTGAGTCAGGTCATAGACCTTCTGCCATTGCTGGAGGTACATATAAACTTTCGCCAGCATGGATTGGGCAGCTCCCTTATTGGCATGCCCGATGAGATAACCCGTTTTAAGTGGCAAATTGTCGGCTGCATATTGCAGATCGGCTACAATGGTGTCGTAAACAATCGCTTTACCTGCCCTTGTTTGAAATGCCGGGTCGGTATTGGCATCAGTCTGGTCTACGGGCACCCGCAATACAAGGGGCACATCCCCATACATCCGCACAAGATTGAAATAAAGATAACCTCTTAAAAATTTCATCTCGGCCATCAACTGTACTTTTGTCTTGCTTTCAATCGAAGCTGTGCTCAACGCCTGCAAAGCCTGGTTAACTGTACCAATGGCATTGTAATGGCCACCCCACAGGGTTTCAGCAAATTTATTGGTAGCAGTAGTATTGAAATCATCAAGGTCACCAACCGGCACTTTCTGATCATCCGCTGTACTGCCTTTATCGGCATCATCTGATGCAATGTCTGTTACCGAGACAAATGCAAATCCATGCACATCTCCCGACCCGAATGCATCACCCTGCAAAAGGCTGTTATAGGATCCTGTGACCAGCTTCATGGCCAGATCAGGATCTGATGCTGTTGTTGCACCACCCTGAACCGGAACATCGAGAAATGATTTCGTGCAGGAAACTAGCAGGAAGATCATCAGAAATGAAAGATATCGTGTTTTCATGATGTTAGCGGTTAAAAGTTAAAAATTAAGATTTAAGCCTAAAGCAACAGTCCGTGTGGTCGGGTAAGAACTCAGTTCAATACCTGAATCCAGCGGGCCTCCTTGTAATTCTGCCGAAAAACCGGAAAATTTCTTCAGTGTAAACAAATTTTGCGATGTTGCAAAAATACGCAGGCTACTGATTTTTAGCTTTTTAAGTAACTCATCGGAAAGTGTATAGCCGATGGTCAGGTTATTTATCCTGTAGAAGGTACCTGATTCCACAAAATAATCAGATGCCAGCAAGTTGCCAGTGTTTGCCCCGGGCTGCGTCTGGCTTGGATTTGATGTTCCATTCCAGCGGCTATAAACCAGGGAAGATTCTATGTTATCCTGCCCGTTGATACGGATGGCCCTTTTCCCGTTATAAACCTGGTTCCCGACATTTCCATATACATCCATACTGAAATCCCATTTTTTGTAATTAACGGTAAAATTAAGTCCAAAATAGGCTTTTGGCTGATAAGAACCCGCAAAATCCCTGTCCTTGTCATCAATTTTACCATCGCCATTCTTGTCAAAGTATTTAAAATCTCCGGCTTTCGCAGTTGGCTGAATGATCAAACCATTAGCATCCTTGTAATCCAGTACTTCCTGGTCATTCTGGAAAACGCCAAGAACTTTCAGCACATAAAAACTGCCTATGGGATGGTCGTTATCGGTAATGGTCGTGAATCCCTGTGCGGCGCCTATATTGCCGCCCAGGATGGGTTCCCCGCCATTAAGCCCTATAACCTTATTCCTGTTAAAAGTTACATTGGCTCCGATAGTGTATGTAAAATCATTGTTCACCTTATTCTTCCAGTTTAGCATGGCTTCAACCCCGGTATTCTGAATGGAAGCAACATTTGTTAGGATCTGGTGATCGGCATCTCCGACTGTTGATGGTATATTTACATTGATCAGGGCATTATCGACTTTCTTGTTGTAATAATTCACCTCACCGGTGAGACGGTTGTTCAGCATTCCGAATTCAACGGCAAAATCATATTCAGTAGTGCTTTCCCATTTGATGTTGGGATCCTTAATCTGATTGATCTGGCTGCCTTCGGAAGCTGTTGTGGAACTGCCTCCATATGGATATGCAAGGTTCGGAACAACTGTGGTTACGAATGCATCTGTTGAAATCTGATCATTCCCGACCACTCCCCAGCTGCCCCGTATGCGCAATGCATCAAACAGGTGCTGAGATTTCATAAATTCCTCATTGTTAATGTTCCATGCCAGCCCAACAGACGGGAATGTGCCCCATCTGTTTTCTATCGGGAACCTGGAACTACCATCGCGGCGGATAGTAGCAGTCAACAGGTAACGGTCATTATAATTGTAATTCAACCTTCCCATATAGGAATTTCGCGTCCATTTATCCCCCTTGCCGTCGTTCTGCGAACTATTTGCACTGCCATTATACAGATACCAAAGATTAGGATCAGCCGGCACATCCTTGCGGCTGCCGTACATCCAGATCTCCTGGAATTGTTCTGCAGTCGTACCCGCCATTAATTTAAGTTCATGTTTATCGAACTTTTTTGAAAATGTGACGTAATTGTCCCAAACCCATTTAAAGTCCTGGACATTCTTGTTAGCAAAGAAGCTTTGCAGGTTCATCTGATTTCCGCCAGCGATATCAAAAGTGCTTTGATCGTTAATAAATTTATAATCGTAAAGTCTTGCCTGCTTGAAGAGTAAATCTGCACCCATACTGGAATGAAAGGTAAGAAAAGAAAAAGGTGCAATATCCAGATAACCGGCCCCCTGTAACCTGTTGGTGGAAACTTTCACTTTGTTATTATTCAGATCAAGTAATGGATTACCTACCTGCCCGTTAAAGGCCGAAACATTGCCGTATTTATCGCCAACCATGGCAGAAATTAGCGGGGGTGCCCTGTAAGCATCATTGAATGCTCCGCCAATATTACCATTCTCGTCAATGTCAAGGTTATTGAAACCGTTCTCGTTAATGGCATTCGCAAAAGAAGCCTGGATACCGGTCTTGATGATCTTTGAAAGTTTGTAATCAAGGTTTGACCTAAGGGTTACGCGCTTAAACTTATTGCCGATAAGTATCCCTTCGTCGTTCAGGTAACTCCCACTGAAAAAGTAAGTTGTCCTTTCATCCCCGCCGGAAATGGATAGGTTGTGGTTCTGTTCTAAGGCATTTCTCAGGATGATTTTGTACCAATCCGTATTGGCATCGTAACCTGTGAGCACATTGCCGGTGGCTGCCTGGTAGTAATTTTTATATTCATCTGCGTTTGCCATCTTGACAAGATTTGAGGCCTGCCTGATGCCAATATTATTGTTATAATTTATCTTCAGTTTACCACCGGTGCTGCTGCCTTTTTTAGTTGTGATGATAATAACTCCATTTGCACCTCTTGATCCATAAATGGCAGAAGATGAAGCGTCTTTCAGGACGTTCATATCCACAATGTCTGAAGTGTTTATATTGGTAATATCATCAGTCAGCACACCATCAACAACGTAAAGAACATGTGTTCCCCCCAACAATGTACTGGTTCCCCTGATCCTCATCTGAGGTGTGGATCCCGGACTTCCTGAACTGATAATCTGAACCCCGGATACCTTTCCTTGCATGGCCTGGGTAGCTGACAACACTGGCTGGCGGGAGAGGTCATCTCCCTTGATCTTAACGGTAGCCCCTGTAATATCACTTTTCTTCTGTACACCATATCCAACTACAACTACTTCATCCAGCAACTTTGATTCAACTTCCATCTTCATATCTACAACAGTCCGGATACCAACCTCAGCCTCAACGGTCTTGTAACCGATAAACCTGAAAACGAGTGTAACATCCGGTGTTGAAACTGAAAGGCTGTATTTCCCGTTTATATCTGTAACCACTCCGGTTGTTGTGCCTTTTATGAGAATACTAACGCCAGGTATGGTCGAGCCATCCCTGGCATCGGTCAATGTTCCGCTTATTGTCCGCACCTGGGCTGAAGCTTGAAACACTAAGGCAATCAACATAATAAACAAGTATACGAATTTTCTCATGGTTTAGATTTTCATGATGAATAAAAATTGTTTAATTAGAATTTCCGCAATCGTTTGTTAACATTCTCTAAATACAAAGAAATAGATATAATCCATGACTCAGATCTAAAATATCTTCATCATGAATACTACATAGCTCTGAAGCATTATTGTGTTACCCATACACGAATACATCAACCATACGAATATATCACATAATTATTTAATATGCAAGTATTTATAAAATATTTAATGTTAGATTACAGCTAAATACTATACCCTAATGAAGTACTGAAAAGCAATGCCGCTAAGCCGATAAAACAAATTTGTGCTATAAAATTAATATATTATAGCTTGAAAAATTACCGCTCAAAGCTATTATTGTGTGTTTCCAGAACAGGGAATAGCGTATGGCGTGGCATTCCATTTTGGGAATGGATTGTATTAAAACTGCATGATGTATTCGACCAGATTTTTATCTGATGAAAGCAGGAGACGCTTGCGGAGCCTATAGCGCCGGATTTCGACGCCACGAATTGAAATATTGAGCAAGGGGACAATTTCTTTCGATGATAAGTTTAGCTTCAGGTAAGCACACAGCTTAAGGTCACTTTGCGTAAGGAGAGGGAATGAATGTTTAAGCCTTTTGAAGAAGTCCCCGTGTGCCTGGTCGAATAGCACTTCAAAAATTTCCCAGTCGTTATCATCCGATATGTTTTTGTCGATCAAGGTTGTAAAGCGCTGCAGGTAACGTGCCGGGTAGCGTGATCCAAGTTCTTCTTTTTGTTTCGCCAACTCATCCTTAATCTCGATCAGCATCTCATTTTTCTTGATAACCGACATTGTTGAATCGGCCAGCTGCATGTTTTTATGAGATACTTCTGCCTGAAGCTTCTCATTCTGAAGTCTTATAATCTCCTGTTCAGCGTTTTGCTTTTCCGTTTTCCGTTTTTCGTTTGCAACCTGGTACAAATGGCTGTGATGTTTCGCCAGTCGGTTGCGATAAAAATACTCGCTTGCAACGATTCCTCCCAGGCCAATAAATATATATAATATTATTGCTACAGCGGAGGCATACCAGGCGGGCTTAATTTTAAACTTAAGTGTAACAGGTTCCGTAATGGTTCCGTTTGAAGTTAAAGTCCGCACTTTAAAATTGTATTTACCTACCGGCAGACGGGTATATTTAACTTCAGCCGTTTCCGACCACTTGCTCCATAAGCTGTCAATACCTTCAAGTTTGAATTGAAAAAGCTTTAGCGAACAGGGATCTTGAAGTGTTGAAAATGAAATTGTGATATTATTGTATGCGTTTGCAAGCGAAGCAGATATTCGGGGAAGTTCAATATTCCTCCTGTTTCCTGAAGCATCCCAGCATACAAGATCCCTGATGATTAGTTTTGAGGCACCTGAATCTTTCTTGAGAACAATGTCCTTCTTGAATATGGCAAATCCGTTGTCAAGACAAATCAAATGCAGGTTTTCATTGAGGGGGACAATGTTTTCATAATTTTCAACCAGCGTCAGTTTATTCTTATTAAGTATGCAACGGTATAACATCAATGCTTTTCCTTCGTTCAAATAAAAAAGTGCGGCTTCGCTTTTGGTGACAAACCAGTAGTTATTTCCATCCATCGTTGTTACGGCAACTGCAGCTGCAAAATCTTTAATTTTACTGTTTAATCCTGTATAAGGTATGATCTGCTGATTAAGATCATCCCAGGTGAAAAGTTTTTTGCCATCCGAAAAAACGACACGGTTTGCTATTTTAAAGACCCGGATCGTAGCATTGGAGAAAAGTCCATCTTTTTGATCAAAAAATTGCTTTTCGGTTACCTTTTTAAGTGATGCTGATAAACGCAGGCGGTATAACCCTTTTATTGCATGACCAATCCATATATTGCCCAGGTGGTCTGATTCGATAAACCTGGCCGGTTCCAAAAAACCTTCAACCTTGTTACTGTATTCCCAGCTATTCCCTGTTTTCTTATATACAACAAGCGAGGCATAAGTGCTTTGTATCAGATATTCCTGCCCTTTAACAATTATTTTCTGCAACATATATCCGCCGCTTACGCCAGAAACCAGCTTTAGGGTATTGTTTTCGATCATATAGGTTCCGTTCGTATGGCCGCAAAACAAAGTGCCATCAATCACTTTAAGCTGCCATACCTGCCCCTGGGAGTTTTTAAGGAAGCCGTTATACAGGAAATGATCGCCTGTTTTCGAATAGGTAAAAATGCCGCGATTTGTGCCGACATATAGCGTGTTGTTAAATAAAGCAGCAGCATAAACCGCTCCCAGCGATTCGTTGAGACCATGGTAAACATCCACAGGATTATTGAATGAAATATTATCAATCCCGTTATCGAGCCCGACCCATATGCTCGCATTGTGATCATTGTACAACGAAAGGACTGTATTGTTCTGCAGGTCGTTTTCGTTGCTAATATGATTCAATAAATTTCCTGACGCGTCCAGAATTAAAACACCTTTAACAATAGTGCCGAACACTATTTTATCATTAAATATGATCCCGTTATTAATCTGAAACTCTTTTAACAATGGATTGGCCGGAACATTCCATGGCGTAATAACATTTTTATTCAATACAAAAACGCCTTTTGAAGAGGTCCCTATCAGAAAAGATCCGTTTTTAAATGGAAGTATTGTCTTAACTTCTGTTCCGTAAAGTAACTTGCTTTGATTGATGTTTACCAGTTTGTCATTTATAACTTCATACAAATCGCCCTGCACTGAATGTGCAAACAGACGTCCACCAGCCCTGAGCAGAAAAACTATTGAGCCAGGAAGTTTAATTGGTCTTACCGAATGCTGATTATAGACAAACAAAGATGAAAATCCCTGGAAGTAAATTTTATCCTGAAACTGAACAATCTTCCAGATTTCGGTATTGTGAAGGTTAAAATCTTTTAACAGCGGCACCAGGGAAGTGTACTTCAATCCTTTTATTAAATCCCGGGTCCAGAAACCGAATTCTTCGTTCGAACCGGTATAAATCCGTCCGTCAGGGCTTACCAGAACAGAGCGCACAATTGTGTGTGATGGAAGCGGGTATATTTTCCATCGTACGCCATCGTATTTTAAAAGCCCATCGTTATTGGCCGCATATATGAAGCCTTGCTGATCCATATCTATTGACCAGTTCTGGCTTCCGGCCGCATAGTGGAAGCGGTCATAATGCGTAACAAGGCAGGATGGTTGTGCTACAACGACTAGAGTTGACAAAAAAGAAGCCACGAAAATGAGCAATAAAATCAAGCTTTTCTTCATCCCTTCAAAATGTATTCTGTGGCTGCATGATACAACGCAGTGTCATAAGTGTTCACAGGAGCAGCCAGATAAACGATTGCCTTTAGAAGAGAATTAATATTCTCATTTAATAAACATAATGAAAGCACTATTCTGGCAGGTTATGCCAAAATAATCTTCACCGGATAAAGGTATTGAAATTAAGCGCTACACCAACTGATGTTTATGCCCCTGCAAACCATAATACATAATGTACAGGTAACTCACCAGCACCAACAGGAACGCATGGTGAATTCCGAACGCATCAGCTAATGCTCCCATGAGAAGTGGCAATATGGCGCCTCCGACAATAGCAAAACATAAAATACCTGAACCCTGGCTGGTATGTTTCCCAAGCCCGTCGATGGCCAGTGTAAAAATGGTCGGGAACATGATAGAGTTGAACAAGCCAACAGCAATGATAGGCCACATGGCAAATTTACCTGAAGACAACACGGTAATGAGCACCAGGGTAACTACCACGCCTGCCATGATGGTTAGTGTGCGGCTTGGTTTATTTTTACCGAAAAGGAATGCCACAAAATTGAGTGCCACAAATATCAGGAATAACGCTGCAAGCTTTAAATCCTTTGTGAGATACCAGGAAATAAAGAATGCAAAAATATAGATGCCGATATAAATGTATATGCGTGATGATTGTTTTTTAATGTCGGAAAGGGCAACTGCGCCGAAGAATCTTCCAATCATGGCACCACCCCAGTATAATGCAACGTATTTAGCTCCTTCGGAATGTGCAAGTCCTGCAATATCAGGTTGTGCAAAAAAGTTAATCAGAAAACTACCTATTGAAACTTCACCGCCTACATAAAGAAATATGGCTAAAGCGCCAAGAACCAAATGTTTATAACCCCAGGCACTTCCCGAACCCTTTTTAAAAGTGTTGGTTTGGATGAACGGGAGTTTGGCGAACATAAAGATGACTGCAATCACAAAAAGCGTAATAGCGATGCCAATGTATGGTCCCTGCACCGTACTTGCATTTTCTGCAGCATTTGTGTTGTCGGACAGTATGAGTAATCCTCCAAAAACCGGGGCTATGGTTGTGCCCAGTGAATTCAGGGCCTGCGTCATATTAAGCCGGCTGGAAGCCGTTTCGGGAGATCCCAAAATGGCTACATATGGATTGGCAGCCACCTGAAGCACTGTAATCCCTGATGCCAGGATAAAGAAACCTGTCAGAAAAACACCGTAGCTGATCAGCACGGAAGCAGGGTAAAACATCAGTGCTCCCAAACCCGTTATGATCAATCCCAGCACAATCCCTCTCCGGTAGCCGATTTTACCTACCACCCACCCTGCAGGAATGGACATAATGGCATATGCGCCAAAAAATGTGAACTGGATAAGCATGATCTGTGTGTAATTCAGTTCAAACAGCGCCTTGAGATGAGGAATGAGGATGTCGTTGAGGCAGGTGATAAAGCCCCACATAAAAAACAATGTTGTAAGCAGTGCCAGGGCTGGTTTGAAATTGGTGCCCTGACCGAGTGTTCCTGCAGCCGGGTTAGCGTTGTTTTGTGATGGAGGGGTAAATGATGCCATAATAGGATGGAATTTGTGTGTTGTTAAGTTGTTAGGTTTCGTTTTAAGTTTCTATCTCTGAAAATGCCATAAAAGTTATGACACTTTTTTGCAAATTCTTACGCTTCAGGCAATTTTACGCACATGCGTGCTAATAGTATATCAAACCGGCCACTCAAATAATAAAAACAAGATCTTCATGTTTATCATGTTAGTTTTTAAAAAGGTGAATAGCATGATTTCCCTGGATTGCCCTCATGGCAATGGCGGGCAACAAGAATAAGACAGTTACTTTCCTGAGCATAATACCTATCTTTAATAATGACACCGGAAAATGCAAATACCCTTTATTTCATTTTGCACAATAAACCTTGGCCTGGTAAACGGTGTGTATTGTACACTAAGTAATAATTGCTAAAATTAACGCAAATTTGCATGAAACAAGCGTATTATTTTAAAAAATTATTGTCTGAACCAGCGTATAATGAACAATTAAGCATTCAGGCACCATAGCTGGCTCCTGCAACGTAATGTTAAACTGCTGACATATATATTCAGGTGTTTGAGTTTTAAAAAAGGAACATTCAATGGAAGTTCCAAATTCCAAATTCCAGATTCTAAGATCCAAAATCCAAAATCCAAAATCTGCAACCCACAACTAAGCGAAGCGACTTCATGATCGCATCGAATAATCTGCGTGAAAAAAGGGCATGAGCAGCGTAGCAATATTTCGTACCTGACGGCACTTTAAAAGTAACGGGTTAGCACTTTCTACCAAGGTATCGTCCCTAACGGGACTTAAAGAAGTTGAAAAATGAGAATTAATACTGATTAAAAAAAGGTATTGAAAATTGGGTAAGGGAAAAGTCCTGTAGGGACTTTATATTGGTAGAAAATAATCGGTTAAGCTGTTTAAAGTCCCGTAGGGACGAAATATTTAAATCAATTTTTTATTTTTCTACGCGCTTTTCTATGTGCACTAGTTTGCCTATTGTGGTTTTCTTTTTTTAGTTTAAAGATCATAAAATACAACGCTGTGTAACTCCGTGTTCTCGGTGTCTTGTGGTTATTTTTTAAAAATCCGACATCCTTTTATGCCTTAATCCTTTGAGAACTTAAATTTCGATATTTTATTCCGGTCCATCAGCCGCCCGACAGGGTAAAGGTTTATGCGCTGGTCCCAGTAATGGGTCTTGCTGAAAAACCAATTGAGGATGGCATCGGGGTCGGCTGCAAAAGCCGGTTCGGCCTTCTTCTTCCGGTCAAATTCGGCTGCCAGTGCAGGATCTGCCGCCAGCAAACGCCGCGCTTCCTCTTCCATAACATAACTTTCCGCGTATTCTTTCTGTTCGAAGATGGCATCGAAAAATCCCCATCCCACAAAGGAATCAGATGCTTTGGGTTCCAGGAAATGGGCAATAATCCTTGCCGTGCGCTGATTCATATCGATGACTGCCGAGCCGGCAGGATACAACCGGATTTCGCCCGTGAGGGCACAATCGAAGGTAACACTGTGCCTGCCTTCGTATGGGCGCTGCTGCCAGCTGGCATTGCTGAACCGGTATGATTGCACAGCAACGGTAATGGTATCTACCAGGTATTTCACTTTTACGCCGTGAAGTTTCAGTTTTTCGGTTAATGCTGACCATTCAACCGGAATGATGTAAGCTTCTGGGAGCAAAGCACTGTAACTTGCCACCGGATGATCGAACAAGGGCGCCTTCATCACCACCGGTCGCTTGTTATTGTATTTGAACCATTCGCCTCCGCTGATGGCACTTTTTTCAATCGTATATTCATACCCCAAAAAGTTGATCATGGTACTGTCGGTTTGTGAATAGGTAAATTTAAGTGGCATCTCCTCTTTTCTGAATGCAGGGCTTGCCACAAATTGGTCGGCCTGCTGCTCAAGGATCTGCAATGCACTGCCTTCCTTATTCAGAATTGTGGTGACAGCAAGAAGCAGGTCGTAGGTTGCTTTTACACGCACGTCGTAAGGCTTGAGCATGTGCGTTTCGATCAGCAGCCCCGGGCGGTTCTGGATTGCCGTGTATCCCTGCGAGAGCATTGGCGGCGCCACCCCGGCAAAAAGTCCGCTGCGGGGATCGTGCCAGTTACGGAACTCAACGTAAGAAAGCATCGGATCTCCGTTATCCTGCATCTGCCTGACTATTTGCGCTTCGAACACATTGCTTGTCCATTTCGTAAGTCCCTTGTCCATATTTCCATAAACTTCCAGTGCGTAAGTGATTTTGTACTGGTAATCGGCGCCGTCAGTTACATGGCAGTCAACAAAAAATTCGGGGAGCCATCTGTTATAAAGCTGAATCCAGGACTGCATTTCGGGCGTTTCCGCTTTCATGAAATCGCGGTTCAGGTTGAGGTTCTGCGCCGTCACGCGCCATCCCATATCCTTTGGTCCGTTTTGATTAATTCGGTTATAGGGACCGAACCGTTCATGACCATCTACGTTAAAAATCGGGATAAACAGGATGCTGACATGATCAAGCAGATCACTTTTATTTCCCAAAGCAATATCGCGCAGCAGCATCAGCCCTGCATCCTTGCCATCGGGT
>JBBRRV010000061.1:0-17094 GCA_038246075.1 Bacteroidales bacterium | reverse complement strand
ATCTTAACCTGTTTCAGCACGGCTTCAACCACATCAAAATAGACCTGTTCATTTTCGGCGGCGCTTTTTTCCGCATTTGTAGGTAAAATATATATATTGAGTTCCAGGGCATCAGCCCCGGCGGCTTCAATACGGCGGGCGAAATAATGCCAGTCGTAAGCCGACACGCAGTTGATGCTGGCTATCACCGGAATAGGCGATGCGCTTTTTGCCTCTTCAATAAATTTCAGATAGGTGCCAAGTGTGTGCTCTTTGGCATAATCAGAAACATAATCAAAAGCCTGGGCATAATCAAACGAACGGGTGGCCAGCACATCATCGTATCCTTTTTGAAAGGTATCCATGGATGCACCGCCACGGTCAATGAATTTACCGATCTCATGCCTGATCTGCTCTTCAAATATCGATTTAAGCACCACCGCCCCGGCACCACTGTCTGATGCCTGTTTTATTTCAGTAATAGTGCTTGTTATCCCTGAACTTCCTATGATAACAGGGTTATTCAGTTTTAATCCCATGTAATTGGTTGAGAGATCGGCCATGGAGTAGAAAATTAGATGATAGATTTAAAATTATGCTAAGCAAAGATACTTCTTTTGATAGCGGATTGCGGATTGCGGGATTGTTTCTCTTGAGCAGTCAAAATTCAAATGTCAAATATCAAATATCAAAATTTAGTATCGTATGTTCAATTGTGATCGTTATGAATGACCTGTTTATTTCTATTTATTTCAAAATCCTGTTTGAAGAATAATACTTTATGATTCAATTATTTGGAATTCGTAATTTGGTTCTGGGGACTTGGGATTTCCTTTCATTACTGTGACAATATAAACCTCAGGGTTATGCCCCCGTTTGTCTGAGATGTATAAAATTGAGAGGACACAAATGGATTCGTAATTGTTTTATCAAAGAAAAACCGGATGTTCATTTTCTGATTGATCATGTAATCAGCAGTTGTCTTAATCGATATCTGGCGATAGCCTGTGGATATCTGGTTGATGTCCTGATCTATGCGGCGCAGTACCTGCTTATTGTCCTTTAAGCCAAAATCCATTTTAAGTGTAAGGTCACTTTTGAGTTGTTGTTTCTTGCTGCCTCCTCCCATTGAACTGAGCGACATTTTTACATCCTTAATCCTGTAGCCCAATCCAAATACAAATTCACTGCTTGATATCTCTGTAAGCTGGTTATTTACAAAACTCAATGCCAGATTTCGTGCTTTTTTATACTCCACCTTAAACAGCATGCTGTTGACCATTGTCACGTCTATACCAATAAGCGGGCTAAATTGCTCGCTTATCGACACTACCTCAATGTGGTCCTGGGAAATAAAATTACCAGCCTTATCGAATGCCGTTGGGGAACCACCTTCCTGCTTATAATTGATATTGGAAACATACGATCCGATGGCATATGTAGAACGATAGGTATGGTTGATATTGATACTGGAGAAGTAAGGCTTCAGGGCCTTTACCTGCGACAGGCCGTTGAAGGTAATGCGCCAGTTAGGAAGTGGAATTTTGGGAAATGCATTCATGCTGATGCTTTCCGCGCTTTTGCCACTGTAGGCTGCGAGGAATGCAGGCAAAAGCACATCCTGCGAAGATGGTCCGTATCCAACAGGGAACATAGTGGAATCAACTATTCCGGTGGACCATGGATTAGCGGCTGCAAGTCTTTGGGCAATGGAAAGCCGGTAAGCTTTCAGTTTTTCAAATGTTGGATTGATGTTGTCGGCATCATCCTTCTTAAAGGCAGTTTTCCAGATGATATAGGACATGCTGAAACTTCCGTGTTGCTGGGGAAAAGTGGATGAAAATTCACCATTGGCGGCGGCCTTAAAATATTCCTGGTGGTTAAACGATTCAGTCCTGTCGGCAGTAAGTTCAATTTTCAGATTACGCAGTGGCTCAAGGTTTGCCTTAATAGTCAGATTCCTGGTCTGCCTGGTCAGGTACGCTGTGTTGAGCAATGTGTCGGTCGAAAGCCACCCATTTGCTGCAGCTTTATACCTGAGATCTTCCTGGCTTCCGAAAATAAAGCCTAATCCAGGTGCATTGGCCTTCCAGTTATTTCCCAGCACCCCCGATTCAGGCTTGAAACCTGGCAACATCGTCCCATTGGTTTCGCTGTAGTTGATATTACCATCTTTGAAGGCCATTAAAATGCCAAGCAGATTGTTTCCGATGATCCGGCCATAGTCCTTCCTGATCTTTAAAGCTGTTGTATCTGATCCTGCCTGCGTTTTACGACCCGCCTGTTTTATTTTGTCAGTAGTTTTAGGTGCTTCCTTTTTCAATGCCTGGGATCCGGGCCTGTTCTGATTATCTGTTTTTGTAAGTGCCCGGGTCACTTTCTGCAGAAATCCAACCTTATTGTACAATGTGACCATGCGCACACCACCGTTGAGTTGTATAGTATTGCTGTTCTCTATGGTATTGGCCAGGATGCTTTGAATCGACCGGGGTGACGCTTCCCATCGATAATTAGCGCCATACCTGGCACTACCTGTTACCCAATTGAGGATGGGAATCTTATTGAATGGAATAGCATAATTAACATTCACATTCTGAGTAAAGCGGCTAAGTGTCCCAAAATTCAGAATATCATGCCAAATGGTATCTTTCTTTTGCTGATAATCCTCATCTGTTTTGGAGAAACTTCCGGGCATTTCTCGTATGTATGCGTTGGCCACGGCTGAATAATCCAGCTTAAGCGATTGCGATAAATCGTATTTTAAATCAAATGTGCGGTTCCAATTCCATCTTTTTACATAACTGGGTTCCAAAAGCACAAGGGCATCGCTCTTATTTCGCATCAGAAACTGGTCATATTCACGGTCCATGTCGGTGCGGAACGAAAACATTTTTGGCATGTAATAGAAATTAAAATCCTTGATCAGTTGCCATGTTTTCCCTTTCTGGAAAAGCTTCACTTTGTCAAACGGCTTTACCGGCTTGGGATTTACGACAAAGGTATAGCCAAGTCCTCCTTTGTAGTTTCGCCGCAGATCGGATTGAATATCTATATTGTGATGAGAAATTTCCGTATATGCGTACGAAACATCAAAATTGGCTATGTCCCATGGTTGTGGTTTACTTGCCCCCCCTACCTTCTCTTTGCGCATATTAATAAAATTGATGTTTTTGCGCGTTGTAAGATCTACTGTCTTATTGGTTAAAGAATCCCGCTGGCTTTTCGATAATTTGCCGAGTTGCTCTGCCAGAATAATATCAGGGTCGAGCGGATTGTACTGGGGCGTACTCCGCTGCTGGGAATAATCCATGTGAAGCGGAACCCGGACCCCACTCTTCTCCGAAAAAAATTTGCCGAGTTCCAGGTTTGTGGCCACATCAAATTGGGTAAGTGTCTCCTTTTGCCGCTCGTTCACCTTTTTCTCAATGCTGCCAAATCCCGGTGTACTGCGACTTCCAGAGACAACCACATTACCCAGGTCGGCCAGGTTGGCACTTAGGCGGGCAGTAGCTGCCCATCCGGATTTTTCATCGAAATCACTAAGCCTTAATTCATCCACCCATACTTCTGCACATTTCTGCTGACCATCGTCATTGTCAGAAATGCCCTTCTTCTTAGGATTCCGGACACCGATCATAAATGCTTTAACATCGCTCAGGCTAGGCAAACCCACCACCGTGATCCGGTTTTCACCGTCGTTTACAACATATGGCAAGCTATAATTTACCGATGCTCCGCTTTTGCCAAGTGATTCATTTCGCTGTTTTTTAGCATCGACAAGTTTTTGCAGCACAATCTCCATGTTGTTGGCATCAGGCCAGATTAATTCGGGGGAAGAGGCTGTGGTATACCAGGGTGTGAAGGTGAGCGGAATTTCGTATTCATAATAATTTTGCGTAAAATCGGAACCAAACCTCACGAACGCTGTAAGATCCCCTGTATTCAATTTCTCATTCACTGAATTTTCAGCATGGAGATACATTTTTAATTTCTTATACTGCCGGAAATCGAAATCGGTTGTCTTATATGTTCCGCGGGCATCACCATCCATCAGGTTACAAACCTTCAGCACCATGGATTGCTCATTCAGACGCTGGTAATTGGTTGTGCCCAGGTTGATCTCACGCTCGATACCGGGAGGCAATACATAAGGCACCGGGCTGCGGCTGCCATTTTCCTCAATACTCAGCGTGGAAATATCAAAGGCTGTAAGGTTCTGGTTAGGATCAGGAATATACTCGCCGTTTGCAAGCAGGTTATTATAATATTTTCGCCATTCCCCCCTCACGAGTTCAAGGGTGGCAAACCGGCAAACGGTAGGTTGCGAAAATCCTTTCATGAACATACGCATGAATCGAATGGATTTGAAATCCTGGATGGTTCCGACAACTTTATCGGGCGTCTGGACCGGAATTTTAAACTGGTACCATTTTACAGAGCTGCGTTTGCCATTTTCGAGCTGTATGTCAGTGGCTTCGCGCATATCGGTGATATAATTCTCCCCCACCCTCATCCGGTCGGGTTTCAACTCCACCTTGTACTGGAAATAACGTTCCTGCTCGCTGAGTGTATTATCCCTGTTCATATCCTCTGTATTGGGTATTGAAGTGGCCTGAGTCGGATATTTCTCGGTATCGAACTGAGCTGCGATGGAGTTACCTTCACTGCCGTTGAAACGTTTGTATCTCTCCAGGATGCTTCCATATAAAGTGTCGTTGTCGAAATCGCTGCCTCGGAAATAATGGTAATCATCTGCCGAAGGATCACGGGAAGCATTAAGATAAGCCGGTGAATTCGTTGTGTAATTATTGGCTATATTTTGCAGGTAGCTACTCATGGTATGAAATGCGCGTTCGTCGGCATCCGAGAGGCCGTCATAACCAACATCCTGATAACGGCGGGCAGCGGGGTCGTTGTCAAACGATTGGGTAAGGGCCTCCAATGTAGGGACAAGACCCCATTCTGTGGAATCAACTTCTTTCCTTACCGCTGAAGTTGGCAAGCCATTTTCAAAAAACTTACGTCCGTCGCGAAGGATATCTTCCGAAACATCACCCAGGTTAAAATAGAGTTCCCCGCCTGAATTGCCGGAATTTTCCGTGAACGGATCCATCATCCAGAATTCGATGTATTCTACGTTGGTGGCTTCGAAATCTGCAGTTTCAATCTTTCTCATGATGCCACCCCAACGTGACGAAGGTGTGGTTAGTTTACCATCAAACGTTAAACCATTAGCATCATAATTGTATGGTCCGCGCTCTTCAGGATAATAGGCCAGGTTAAACACCGGAATATTTAAAGGCTGACCATTCGGCGGATCGATATTCGGGAACACTTCACTCTCGCGGATATACCTCACGGAATTTTTAGAGAGTTCCTTTGCCGTTACATTTGCTGGTCTGAGTGTGCTTGTGCGTTCGTAAAACAAGGGATCGATAACATACCATGCAAGGGTGGCACGGTTATAGCCGTAGCGCAGTCCTGTTCCGGGGGCTCCTTCCGGAAACATATCCCTGGTGGTTTGCCCCTGAGGAGTACTTGCCAAAAACCAGTTACCCGGGTTTTTGAGATCAATGGTGGATTTACTTCCTTCAAAATCATCGATATAGGATGTTCCTGTTTGACCCACCGCCTTTGAATGTCCAGGAAGAAATTGCGCAAATTCCCCGTCAAACCGTATTTTAGAAGGCACTTTTGAACTAAAAAAAGGTAACTTGTCGACAAGTTTTGTCAACCAGGGTGCATCAGCCTGGTAGTTCATATTCAGTCCCCACATGACATTCGAAATGGGTTCATCCCCAAAATTCACTTTTTGAGTAAGCGGTCGCTCGCGCAGGTTAAGCAGAGTCCCGCCAATGGTGAAGTCGTTGTTAAATTTATAATCCACATGCGTTCCAATGAGCGTTTGTGTCTGAATGTTGAACATCGAATTATTTTCGAGCGAGATGTTGATAGGAGTCCCTGAGTTCAGAATCCCTTCGTTGATAATGCGCACACGGCCAAGCGTATAATCAACAGTGTAATCAACATTCTCCGTTAAAGGAACTCCTCCAGCAGTAACTTTTACAGACCCCTGCGGAACATTGAGTGCATTAAGGGAAATCTCTGAACCTGTCGATGATTTATATTGTCCTTGTATCGAGAATTTATTCTTGTCAGGATATTGGAGTGCGCCGCTTTTTGTCATGCTGTAAAGCGAATCGTAGCAATATTTGTCCGCGAGTGCTTTACTCTGCAGCTTTGTACGCAGGTAACTCCCGAAAGGCTCCAACACGGTGAAGAAAATCCTCCCATTGGATGCCTGGATGGTTCCTCCTTCCCGGGCCGCATTATCGATAAAGTCGAAATTCCCATCATGCGGGGGATTTAGCTGAGGATCGAGATTGTCGAAATTCATTATCCTGAGCAGCGGAACGCCCTTCACATCATCGGGTCCTTCTGTAAGGTACCCTGTAGGAACTGCATTATCATTACCCGAATAAAGAATATTCATGATGAAATCTTCCTTATTAACCTGGTAAGCTCCAATGGCATAGACATTCTTCATCATCAACTTCCACAATGGAATACGTGTGCTTAGCGCGGTGCTTTTAAGCAGTTTTACCATCAGGCATTGTGGGGTTATTATCCCCTCGTCCGAAAACTCACCCACCTGGAACACGCCTTCCTGCCCAATAACACTATACTGGTATGCTACCGATAGTACCTGGTCTGAATTCAGAGAAGTATTCAGTGAGATAAAGCCTAACTTACTGTTGAAAGAAAATTCAGTGGCGTTTAATTTTCGGGCATTCCCCACTTTTTCAAAATCCTGTCCCGAAATAAAACCCTTCTGCGGGCCGCTCAGGTATCTGATAACCGTATTGATGTTTCTTGTCTGGGTCGAATCGAGCGACCGGAGCAGGTCGTTGGAATGGTTGGAAGGGTATGCATTCCCGGTAAGAGGATGAATATTTTTGTTGTATGGCCTGTATTCACCAAGATCCATAAATGCCACCACATTCCTGTTTTCAGTAACTGCGGCACCAATATTGCTGACCCAGACTTCAATCTTGGTAATATTAATGTTTGAGGATATGATGGGAAGTTTCTGCAAAGCTTCATCATAGTGGTCGCGGAAAAATTGTGCAATAAAGAAGTGTTTGTTTTCTTCGTAATCAAGCGCCTTGAAAGCATATTTTTCAGTTTGGGCACCGCCTTGAACCGTTATGTTTTGCACCTTGCTTTTCTGTTGCGAAAAAACACTCGTGATTGTTGTTCTGCCGAATTCCAGTTTTGTCTTAATCCCGAACAGGCTCTGGCTTCCGGTGATGAGTGTGCTGTTGAGCGGCAGCGTAACATCGCCGGCCTCTATCAGTTTGATGATCTCGTCCTCCTTTCCTTCATATTTAAGCTTTAGCTTATTTTCAAAATCGAAAGTGGCTTCAGTATTGTAATTGGTGTTGAATTCAATCTTGTCCCCGATTTTAGCCATTACACTCATCTGGATCTTCTCGCTGAAATCGAAGTTGGTATTACGACGTTGCCGCACATCCAGGGCAGGATCATCGCGACGGTTGGATGTCACGCCAAAGGTCAGCTCAGCAGATCCCTGAGGACGGATGTCAATGGTGTTGCTGCCAAAAATGCGGTCAAAGGCTTCTCCCCCAATATGTATCTGCGGAATGATACCTGTCCGCCCAACGCCAGCCGAAGCATTGGCCCGGTCGCGCCAGTAATTGCGTAGCGAACGCCGCATATCGTATTCCTGGTATTCGTTGAAGGGTAGTGATGCCGGATTCCGGTAGTTGAAAGTCCCAATCTTGCGTGTTATCTCATATTCGTTGGACCGCGGATCGTATTGAACGTCACTCTTTATATTCGAAGGCTCAGTGAGGTAAAGGCCATTGTCGGGTGGCTCCACATATGGATTTTCATCCTCAGAGAATGGATAAAGGAGCCTGACGGTATCAGGATGTTTGATTGTATCAGGAGGTACAACCCAGTGACCAGCTGCATGATTCCCCGAAGATGTCCCCAAACTGACGGGGATTCCCCATCCGATAGCAACAACAAACGTCAGAAAAATGAACCTGAGTAAATATTTAATTATTCGCTCCAACCTTATCTTTTATTTTCGGTTTCCAATAACCAAAGCATGAACTGCCCTGCGCGCAATAGTATATCGAATGCAGACTATAGTATTTTGAGTGCTTCTTTAATGAATTGTTCAACTGTAAGCCCTGATGGGGAAACTTGGCTGATATGGTCGAGCGCTTTAGCTGCCTGAATCTTGTTAAAGCCCAGCATTATCAAAGCAGATAACGCTTCTTCCTTTGCTGTATTGTGCGCCATACCTAAAAAATCATGCAATCCATCGTCTTTCCCCATTTTATCTTTCAGGTCGACAATTATCCGCTGAGCAGATTTTGCGCCAATACCCTTAATAGATTGAAGTACAGGAACATTGCCTGTTATGATCGCCTCAGCAACTTCATCCGGTGAAAGAGAGCTTAAAATGAGCCTGGCTGTGTTCGCCCCTACTCCGGAAACCGAAATTAACTGCCTGAACACCTGCCTTTCTTTTTGATCGGCAAATCCATACAGCACCATCGCATCCTCACGGACAACAAGGTGTGTGAACATCCTGCAGGAAGTTTTATCTTTAAGTTTAGTATAGGTATTCAACGAAATATTCACAGAATAACCTACACCATTGCAATCTACCACTGCACTTGCAGGAGTAAGATCGATCAATTTACCTTCAAAATATGCGTACATGCTGATGTTTGTGTATAAGGTGGTACTTCCGGGGAAAGCTATGGCAAGGCTCAATGCTAAGCAAAAATAATCCTTTTCCCGACATTATAGGACCTATTTTCAACTATGGGATTGATCAGCCTTTCCAGTCAGTGTTTTTGGTAACATAAAAAACAGGGAGCGAAGCCTAAGTGAAGCCGAAGTGCCGACTTCCGAAATTCACTAAAATGTCTTCTTAAAATTTAAGGTATAAGTTATATTCTCCCTGCAATTTGCTTAGTTTTGCCAAATAGGTCTATTTTTACAAGACTTTTCATCAATTACAGAATAAAATTATTTTATTATGAAATCCATCAACCGTAAACGTGCCCTCGATTATCATTCAGAAGGGCGACCAGGCAAAATCGAAGTAATCCCAACCAAACCTCATCACTCCCAGAGCGATCTTTCGCTGGCATATAGCCCCGGAGTAGCTGAACCCTGCCTTGAAATAAAGGAAAATCCGGAAGATGTATACAAATACACGGCTAAAGGAAATCTTGTCGGTGTAATCTCAAATTGCACAGCTGTTTTAGGGTTGGGCGATATCGGTCCTGAAGCCGGAAAACCTGTCATGGAAGGCAAGGGCTTACTTTTTAAAATATTTGCTGACATTGATGTTTTCGACATTGAATTGAATGAGAAGAATATTGACCGCATTGTGGAAACTGTAATAGCCATAGCACCCACCTTTGGCGGTATCAACCTTGAAGATATTAAAGCTCCCGAATGTTTCGAGATTGAAGAAAGGCTCAAAAAAGCCCTCGACATCCCCGTTATGCACGATGACCAGCATGGCACCGCCATCATTACTACTGCAGGGCTGTTGAATGCCTTGCTGATCAGTGACAAAAAAATCGGTGATGTTCGAATTGTTGTGAATGGAGCAGGTTCTGCTGCTATCGCTTGTACCAAATTGTACATTGCCCTTGGTGCAAATCCCCAAAACATCGTGATGCTCGACAGCAAAGGTGCGCTTAACAGCAAAAGAACTGACCTGAATCCGATGAAGCAAAAATTTGTGACCAACCGCGATATAGATACCCTGGAACAAGCCATGGTTGGAGCCGATATGTTCCTTGGACTATCTGTTGCCGGTGTTGTAACGCCTCCGATGCTCCTCTCGATGGCCCCCAATCCAATCGTTTTTGCGCTTGCCAATCCTATACCTGAGATAGGCTATGATGAAGCCATGGCAACCCGCAGCGATCTCATCATGGGAACCGGCAGATCAGATTTTCCGAACCAGATTAATAATGTACTTGGGTTCCCATATATCTTCAGGGGTGCACTCGATGTGAGGGCAAAAGCCATTAACGAAGAAATGAAACTTGCTACCGCCTATGCATTGGCCGATCTGGCCAAACTGCCTGTTCCGGAAGAAGTAAATATCGCTTATCAGACCACCAATCTTCATTTTGGAAAGGATTACATCATTCCAAAGCCAAACGATCCCAGACTGATCATCCACCTGGCTCCTGCTGTTGCTAAAGCCGCTATGGACAGTGGAGTGGCACGCAAACCGATTACCGATTGGGATGCTTACCGCGAGGAACTCAGCAAGCGTCTCGGATTGAGTAATCCACTCATAAGACAGATAAAAGCCCGTGCACAGAGTAATCCAAAGCGGGTTATATTTGCTGAAGCCGATCATTATAAAATACTGAAGGCTGCAGAAATTGTGCTCGAAGAAGGCATCGCCATTCCGATATTGCTTGGAAATAAAAAACTGATCAAACAAATGATCGTCGATCATGAACTGGAACTCAAGGGTGTGGAAATTATCGATCCTAAAGCCGACAGTGAAGCCGAAAGACGCGATCTGTTTGCCACCCAGTATTTTGACAAACGCAAACGAAGAGGAGTTACAAAAATAGCTGCACTCGACAGTATGATCCACCGGAACTTTTTCGGCCCCAGTCTGGTGCATAATGGGTACGCAGATGCCATGATTTCAGGGCTTACCAGCAGTTATCCTGAGACAATTAAGCCAGCCCTGAGAATTGTCGGTAAAAAAGAAGGTACGAATGTAGTTTCGGGGATGTACATCATGCTCACGCGTAAAGGTCCTATCTTTTTTGCGGATACTACAGTTAACATGAACCCCTCTGCAGAAACCCTTGTGGAAATTACACTGCAGGCTGCCGAAGCCGTCAGGCAATTCAACATCGTTCCACGTGTTGCTGTATTGTCCTATTCAAACTTCGGATCAGTAGATGGAAACATCCCGTTGAAAGTACGGGAAACGGTTGCCATTCTGCACCGCGACCACCCGGAACTGATTGCTGATGGTGATTTACAGGCAAATTTTGCGCTCAATAATGAATTGCTCCGCGAGAATTTCCCTTTCTCCAAATTAGCAGATGGTCCAGCAAACGTGCTCATTTTCCCTTATCTCACTGCAGGAAATATTGCCTACAAACTGATGCAGGAAATTGGCGGAGCTACGGCCATCGGCCCGGTGCTCATGGGACTGGACAAATCAGTGCACGTACTTCAATTGGGAAGTAGTGTAGCGGAGATTGTAAATATGGTGACTATTGCCGTTATTGATGCACAGGCAAATGCTGCGCGGCGTGTTATATAACTTGCGGAAATTGTAATTTCAAAAATACTAAAATATTTAGACATTGATATATGTTAATATCTAAATATTTTTTACTTTCGCTTTGACTAAAAATAAAACATCAATAATAATCAATATAAAAAGAACATATGCATTGAGGGCTCTTTGATTCGGCGATGATGAGGCCTTAAATTTTTATCTGATTTTATTTAAACCAAAATATGATGAAAAAAATAACCGTTATCGGGGCTGGAAATGTTGGTGCAACCTGCGCCAATGTGATTGCTCAAAAGGATCTCGTGAGAGAAGTTGTACTTGTGGATATTAAGGAAGGCGTTGCCGAAGGCAAAGCCCTTGATATCTGGCAAACCTCTTCCATCCTTAATTTTGACACAAGGGTCACTGGTGTAACCAATGATTACCTCAAAACAAAAGGATCAGGCATTGTTGTGATCACTTCAGGGCTGGCGCGCAAGCCGGGCATGAGCCGTGATGATCTGATCAAGACCAACGCGATCATTGTAAAGGAAGTTACCGAAAAGGTTATCAAGTATTCACCGGAAGCTATCATTATCGTTGTTTCCAATCCGCTTGATGTGATGACATATGCTGCATACAAAGCAGCCCGTAAGGATTCGCGCAAGGTGTTTGGAATGGCCGGCATCCTCGACACAGGCCGTTATAAGGCATTTTTATCGGAAGCACTGGGTGTATCGCCAAAGGACATTCACTCGCTGCTGCTCGGTGGTCATGGCGATACCATGGTTCCATTGCCACGACATACCTCTGTATCGGGCATCCCCATTACAGAATTATTGAACACAGAAGAAATTGACAAAATTGTAGAACGCACCAAAAAAGGCGGAGGCGAACTTGTTAACCTGATGGGCACATCGGCATGGTATGCTCCCGGAGCTGCTGCAGCGCAGATGGTGGAAGCCATCGTGGACGACCAGCAACGTGTATTCCCTGTCTGCACGCTCCTCAACGGTGAATATGGTTTGAAAGATGTCTACCTGGGTGTGCCTGTTAAGTTAGGCGCTAACGGCATAGAGGAAATCATCGAACTCAAGCTAAACAAAGAGGAAACCAAGGCACTTGAAGAGTCGGCCAATTCGGTTAAAGGGATGCTTAAAGTCCTTGACGACATGGAGCTTTTTAACGACTAGCATTTATTCGTCGGAATTCACAATATCAAACCTGGCAGGATTTAAAACCTGCCAGGTTTTTTTTATTACAGACCTATCAGGTCTACAAAAAAAAGCTGCCCTTTTGAGGCAGCCTTTTCCAAAACAGATTTAACCAATTACTAAAACAGAAATAACTTATTACTTCTTACTCAGCGCAGCAGTAGCTTTAAGTGCCCATGGATCTAACGTAATTTTATACGTTCCGGCAGCAGCAACCGAAAGGTTAGCTCCTGTTGTAGAGAGGGCATCAAGCGTTCCGCCCAAAGCCAGATCCCAGGCAGTGTTGGCCCTGAATTTGTATTCACCGGCAGTTAAAGCAAGTGTAATGGTGAAAACTTTATTGGTTGCATCCCAGGTCAGCTTATGGTCAGAATCCCATCCGGTTACCGGAACGGCAGCACCAATGATACCCCACGTGTTTGCACTGTAGGTGTAAGCGTTTGGATGGCTCAGGTCTAAGGTAATTGCATAATCACCTGCAACGGTAAGCTTAATGTTATCTCCTCCCGCAGTCAGATTAGCATCTTTGGTCGTACTACCATAATTGTAATCCCAGGAATGATTGGCCCTGAATTTGAATTCACCCACAGTTAAGTGTACACCGCCATTCCATGTTCTTAAGGCTGGACTATAAGTAAGTGCAGGCGTTTCGTCATTCCATGCATTTGGCGTAGCATCACCGATTACACCCCAAACAGTAGCAACCGCAGTATAAGTCAAAGCGGCAGCATCAGCATTTATTTTGTAATAACCGGCGGGGGAGGTAAAATTACCTGCGTTCGGATCTGTACTCAATTTTCCAGCAACTGCATCAGCGCCATAGTTAGGTCCATTCCAATTCGGCTGAGAAGCAAATTTCCATTCATTGGCACTACCAGCCATGTATATGAAGCCTTCCAGCTTATCAGGGGTGGCTTCCAGGCTTTGAACCTGTGGTGAATTTGCAGGATCCCAATCTTTAAGTATTGAGCCTGGGTAGCTTGCGGCAACGTAATTGCCGGGCACATTCCAATTACGTATGGATACAAGGGTTGTAAACTCAACCTCATTACCATAAGAAGTACCAACACTGTTGGTTGCATAAGCACGCACAAAATATTTGGTCAGACCCTGTAAGTCCTTGAGCGAACTTACAAATGCGCCTGCACCAGTGCCATCGGAAGTTGTAAAATCAGCAACAGTTGGATGAGCAACTTTACCAAAACAAACGCCTCGCTTTGTAACATCTGCACCACCTGTAATAGTGACATTTCCACCACCTGTGGCAGTTTTTCCTGTTATCTCAGTAATAACGGCAGTAGTAACCGTAGGTTTTACCGGTAATGTGGTAAAAGAATATTCATCACCGTATATTGTCCCGCTTGCATTGGTTGCATAGGCACGTGCGTAATATTTTGTAGCATATGTAAGGCCACCCAATTTTACGTTAAAAGTTGCCGTGTTGGCTGCTCCGGTATAAATGGTTTTGGAGTTAGCAATAGTCGGAGCGGCTTCTGTATTATAGCAAATACCTTTTTCTGTGAAGCCATCTCCTGCTGCAATAATAAAACCAACTACAGTCGCAGAGTCAGATTTGACCTGTAACACTTGTGCTGTAGCAAGTTGCGGCTCTAAAGTGACTTTATTATTATCTTTTGTGCATCCTGCAAAAAAGACTGTCGCAATTAAAAGCGCAGCAATTGCGGTAGATAATATTTTTATTTTCATATGTAAATTTTTTTTGAGATTTAAATGTCAATGTGTATGATACCTCTTACAATTTTGTATCGCAAAGTATTGTTGGCCGCCGAAATGCATAAGATGTCATTGTCATGATTATACATTTTAACTAAAAAAGCAGTTGCGTTTAGAATAAAACGCAACCACACTTGAGATACTTACGTAGCTGGTGTAAACGTCGCTTTCATTGGTTTGGATTCCAAAAAGAATTTAACGTTGTATTTACCAGGAGCAATGTCCGTGATGTTCTGGCTGTCGCCGGCGCCCGGCCTGGAATTGGCCTGATACAAATTGTTCAGGTCATGCCCTGCAGGATCATAAGCTACGTTAACTGCAGCCCATCCGCCATGCGTTCTGAATTTAATGCCACCCGTAACTACATTAACTGTAATATTCCAGGTTTTGTCTGTGAAATTATAAACCATTTTGGTGTCATTATCCCAACCGCCAACTGCATTACCAATGATACCTATGGTAACATCCTCCGAGGTCATTGCTATGCTGCCGCTATTTGTTATATCGACATTCAGATTGTATGCACCGGCAGGCATGATAATGGGCGTTCCGTTTTCTACCACTGAACCTGCAGTTGCACCTGCACCATAGATTTTACCATTATCCTTATTGGTAAAGGTGAATCCGGTTCCATCAGTATAAATCCATCCCGAATATACCTTATTATCGGTGGGAGAAGTGATCGTCTGAGCCTTTCCTGCCGTTGTTAAAGATAATGCAGGCGGACCATAAGTGGTAACACTTACAGGTTTAACTGCGGAAATCAGGTCAATTGGTGTTGCCCCTGAGGCTTCAATGGTCAATTCGGCCCTGACTCTAAATTCCATGGGAATGGTAGCATCCAGCGGAAGTTTCGCAATCAGTATTGAGTTTAAACTCGTAACCGAAATATTAAAGGTATCTACCTTATTGGATCCAATAACAATCGGGTCTTTGAATTCATTACCCACTTTATCGGCTTCCAGATTATACGTAACAGAACTGGAAAATCCGAAATCAGCTTTAGTGCCGATAAACTGCAGCATCTTGCCGGCTTCTGCTCTTTTCAAAACAAGGTCAGGCACTGTGCTTAAGGTTGGTGCAATTGGATTGGCCAGCATCGTTATTTTGGTCTCATCCTTTTTGCAGGAAGAGAACAAACTTACCAGGCCAATGCATGCTATTAATATGATGTTTCTTTTCATCGTTCGTGCTTTTAATTGATTAATAACCAAGATTCTGGTGTATGTTTTTATTCGCAGCTACTTCATCAGCAGGAATAGGGAAAATATTCAGATGAGCATCAGTTTTTACGCCCTTCCTTACATTACCTTTCCATGACCACACATAGGACCCATCTGTAAATTGTCCAAAACGTATTAAGTCGGTACGTCTGTGTCCTTCATAATAGAATTCACGGCCAAGTTCATTGAGCATATATTGATTATTTAATTCTGCTGCGGTAATGTTATGCGTGGCATCACCGAATGCGCGGGTCCTGATCACGTTTACATCAGCAACTGCAGCTGCTTGATTACCGGACCTCAATAAAGCTTCGGCCCGCATCAGATATGCTTCTGAAAGGCGGAAAATCGGGAAATCGGTACTTGTATTATCCGAATTGTAATTAACAATAGCACCGCCATCAGAGCGGTTATTCGTGAATTTCCAAACGCCGATACCCTGGGCATAAGTCGGTACATTCCGGATTTCCCATGCATCCATCGTTCTTAAGAAAATCCTTTTATCCTTCACCTTGGCAAACCATGGGTCATTGGCACTCACCACCGACTGATTTCCATATACTGCCAACGTGTCGATCAAGACGTTTACACATTCTTTCTTTGTCCTGTTTCCACCCCAGTTACCTGGTAAACCAAGTGTTGCTGCATCAATATAAGTTCCGTTACTGGAGGAGTGAATGATGAAAGAAACACCTGTTGGACCCTGAATATTGATACCATCAGCTGCGAGGGAAAAAATCATTTCAGGACTTGCGTCGTTGTCGGAACTGAAATTTTGCCTGTAATTCGTAGCTAAAGAATATTTGCCGCTGCTGATAACCTTATCACAATAAAACTTGCAGCTATCCCATTTTGCGGTTCCTGTATAAACTTCTGCGTTCAGATACATTTTAGCAAGCAGCATCCATGCGGCTGCTTTGTCGGCCCTATAAAGTTCAAACTTAGGTTCGCCAAGTGTTGCTTCAACACTTTTAAGCTGGCCTACAACGTAATTAAACAATGCTTTCCTATTCGTTTGCTCAGGAAAAAAGGAACCAACCTGGTCTTTCTCCGTAACAAAAGCAGGACTGCCAAACAAATCGATGGCATAGGAGTAAGCTAAGGCCCTTAAGAACTTTGCTTCAGCATTGTACTTAACAACATCAGGATCAGTATCACCTTCGGTCAGCCGGATATAATCATTACTCAACACGGCGAGCCAGATAATCCTTGAGTAAACTCCTGTTAAAAAAGGATTGTTAGCTGTCCATGTTTGCGTATTGAGGTCGGCAATACCAGGGTCACCCCATGCACAGATCACTTCATCGGTAGTTAATTCCTGTACATTCCACCACGCGCGGATGAAACAGGTAAAGTTGGCATCTGATGAATTGATGTCGTTATCACCACCGTTTTGACCACGGGTAATGTAACCGGCATAAACTTTTGCCAAAGCCTGCTTCATGGCACCCGGCCTTTCTTTCAGGTTAGCTGCTAAAATAGCATTGGGGTCTATTGGCTTTACATCCAAATCCTTGACACAGGATGTAACCATCATTGTTGTAAATACAACACACAATATTAAAATCTTTCTATTCATGGTATTTGATTGTTAGAGCGTTACATTTAGTCCTAGAATAAAGTT
>JBBRRV010000060.1:0-17169 GCA_038246075.1 Bacteroidales bacterium | reverse complement strand
AGAAAGGTTAAAGGCCAAAGGCTAAAGGAGCACAAACAAAAAAGATCACCCTTTGCAGAGTGACCTTTTTTTGAATCAGGCGTCCCCAATCAAGGGGTGAATTCTGAGCCTATTGGCTAAGCACTACTTTTCCGGAGAATGTTTTGTTGTCAATAACCAGCCTGACAATGTAAACACCGGATTTGAAATTTCCGTCTATCTTATTCAATCCTTCCAAAAGATTTGAGGTTTGATAAACAGCAGTTCCATTAGCGCTGTAGACCGAAAGTTGCGCAGTTCTCTCAATCTTTGCTATGCTGACATAAATTGATGGTCCGTCAGCATAAATCTGAACAACATCGGCTGCATGCGTATCGATACCCGTATTCGGTGTAATCGTGAAAGATGCAGTTGCCGACCCTTCGTAATTTGCGTCATTAATGGTAACCACAACAGCGTATACACCGGACTCTGTCGGAACCGTTGCCGATCCTTCATAGGTCACCGTTACGGCTAATCCTGCAGGAACGGTCGTAACAGTTACGGGGAGTGCATTTGTATTATAGTACTGCGACAGACCCGTAATGGTAATGGTTGCCGTGGCCTTAACAACGTTTATAATACGCGTCACCTCTGCGGCATGGTTGCCTGCAGCATCCTGAACCATATAGGATAGTGTGTAAGGACCAACCGCATTTGCATTTACGCTTCCTGTAACGACTATTGCACTGGTAAGATTTCCATCTATATTATCCGATGCGGTTGCACCGGGATCAGTAAATACAGAACCATAAACAACAGTCATCGGAGATGTTCCCACCAATGTGATAACAGGTGCAGTCTGGTCGGTAACATTGACCATACGGTTAACCGTAACTGCAGCGTTACCGGCAATATCGGAAACGTTATAGGTTAGAATGTAAGATCCTATTGCAGCCGTGTTTACACTTCCTGTTACCGCAATTTTTACAGTGATGTTGCCATCTACGTTATCCAGGGCTGTTGCGCCGGGATCGGTGAAGACTGATCCATAAGCCACCACCAGGGGAGCATCACCCAGGAGCGTAATTACCGGTTTGATAACATCGTTAGCGACAGTAACAGTCCAGTTGACAGCGGCTGATCCGTCCTCAGAAACAACGCTGTAAACCAGCGGGCTGGTGAAGTTGTTGGCCGTTACACTATTCAGCTGTGTTACGCTATTTACATAAACGCTGGCCTTAGGCGATACGGTGAAGCTGGATGTCAGCATCGACAAGTCGGCAGTTTTATTAACCCAGATACCAATGGTGTGGTTTAGCGCATCGATCGTTGTCGAACCGACCTGCACACCTGCAATGTTGAATGCCGTTAATTCGGCGGCTGAACTTCTGGCATCAAGGGTGATGCTGTAGTTTTTTATAATTCTGCCATTTTCGGAAACAACAGTTACCATCACCGGTTTGGTGTAATCCATGGCGCTGAGTTGTGGGTTGGTTTGCGCAATGCCATTGATGAATAGTTTGGCAAGAGGTGAAACCGCAAAACTGGCCTTCAATGCCGAACGATTCATTGTTGAGGTCACCTTTTTATAGTAATTGTTTCCGTTTGCATCCAGGACTAATGAACTCGTTAGTCCTGGGTTATTTGCCGGCTCAAAAGTATAGGCCGTCAGATCACATGCAGAACTCTTGTCATTGGTTACATTTACTGTAAAATTTTGGGTAATGCCCGTATTGAAGCCAGATCCTTCAACAGTATAGGCTACAGGACCAACTGCATAGCTGTTGGCTGTTACCCCGCTCGTCTGCACTGCAGCGCCGACCTTAACAACAGAATTCTCAACTGCTGTGAAATTAGCCACCAGCGAACTGAGATCCGCTGCGTCCATGATCGAAGTAAATGTGCTTGTGCCGGCGTCGAAAGTAGTCGGAGCCTTTTCGCCTGTAATGCTTAAGTTTTTAAGCAGAGGACCGGGCGTATTCCAGAACTTACCACTGCCTGTTCCCGATACATCAGCACCAGAGATTATAGCGGTGTTATCATTCGCTGAATAATCATAAACGTAGCTTCCATTTCCTTCTTTAAACTTGTAATATGCCAGGAGTCCGGCAGTATTTGCAGGATAATCGGTAACCATGTTAGCTGCAATGGTTGGTTGATCAAGGCATGAGTTCCATACACGCACTTCGTCAATTTTACCGTTCACGCCCCTGGTTAAAGCAGCATTATTGCCCAGATACAAAGGAATTGCAGCGTTTGTTTTTGTTGCGCCAGCAACTCCACTGTATAATACGGGTGTCTGAACAACTCCGTCGATATAAAAAGTGTAAACATTCGCAGTACTTACAGTAAGCGCCAGATGCTGCCATTGATTAGCCTTTACTGTACCGGGGTAATAATAGGTAAAAGAACTAGTTGCCGTTGTTACGGAAAGGATGTAGCTGCTCTCAGGATATGACGATGAATATCGGGGCGATCCCTGGTAGAATATCGCAACATTGGTCTTATCAAAAATACGTCCGAATACAGGCGGAGTTCCCAGATTTGCCCAGAATTCAAAAGAGTAGTTATTTTGTAAATCCATTGAAGGGATTGCTGAAGCTGCAGCCAGAGAACTGGTGCCATTGAAGGTGCCAACCACATTTGTTGCAGCATTCACAGGTGTAACAACCACTGAGGTCATTTTATCATTGGTAGCAAGTGCATCACTGACCAGCTTCGTGTAGACATCAACGTTATAGGTTGTGCCTGCAGCTGTCAGGTCCGCTTTTACGGTAAATGTAACCGCAGCAGTTGCACCGGCAGCAATTGGTCCGGTGACAGTCTGCATCACCTCAGCTCCGCCATTGACTGCATAAGCAACAACAACATTACTGATGGACACATTCCCGAAATTTTTGACCGTAGCGCTGATTGTTGATAGCGCTACTCTGGCCGGCCTGATGGCGGCTATTGCAGAAATACCGGCATCAGTCGATTGAGCCAATGAAGTGATCGTTGCTGTAATGCTATTATTGGTTGCAACAAGATCCCCTGGAAAATCAACCCAGGCTTTGAGCGTATATGCACCCGGAACGGATAAATCAGCTTTAGCTGTGAAGGAATAGGAAAGTGACTGGCCAACAGTGAGGGCCGTGATGGTCTCTTTTACCGGCGTGAGTGCATTAACCTGGTAATAAACATCCACATTGGTAAGGTCTTGTGCACCCAGGTTCTTAACGGTTATGGTTACGGTTTCTGTTGCCGTTTTAACACCGCTGGCTGTTGGAGCTGTTATGGCTGAAACGGCAGGATCGATGGTTGCTTTATCAACACAACTAAGTGTGGCCACAAAACCTTTATCATTTACTTCCGTATCAGAGGTGAATTTAATGGTTAGCTCACCACCTGCGGCGCTGGAAGTAAATGAAGGAGGAAGCGTACTTCCTGAAAAATTTCCAAGCAGCGTTCCGGAGGCTGAGGGACCATCATAGATAGCTACAAAGTCATAATCAGCTTCAGTTGCAAACTCCGTAAAGGTAATCCTTGCGTTTTTGCCTGCTGCATCCGGTTTAACGGTTAACGTTTTACTCAGCGAGGCTGTGTAATCTGCATATCTTCCGCTGGGGTCGGTGAGCGTTCCATTGCAGGTTAACACCGGGCTTACTGCAATACCCATCACGATATCCGTGCCATTATTGGCAACAGTAACGCTAAGGCTGTTATTTGTTGCGACGAGGTCGGCCGGCCAGTTTACAGAAGCTTTCAAAACATACTGACCAACGGCAGAAAAGTCGGCCTTTTGGGTGAAAGCATAGGTAGCCTCAGCCATTGGCGTGATTGGTCCCGGAACGACTTCGTTAACAGCAGCACCGCCGTTTATCGTATAAGAAACAGGTATGTCAGACATATTTGATCCTGACAGGTTTTTCACCTTAACCGTAATTGGTTCGGTGCTGGTGAGGCCTGTTCCGGGGGTCAGGGAGGTTAATGCAAGATCGGCAAGGGGTTCCAGGAGCTCAACATTATCAATGTTGACAAAGTCGCCAATATCATCGGTGTCGTGGCTGAAATCGTAATTGCCACTTGTATTTACATAAATCGTATAGTTGGTTTTGCAGACAGCCTCGAATTCAATATTCACAGATGCCAATCCTGCATAGGCCGTCAGGTCATAATAAACTGACTTATAGCTTACCTGATTTGTTGAACCGTAAATCTGTGTTCCATCTGTATTTGTAAGGTAGTCACCATTCACCTTAACCCTGAAGTACGATGTCCCGGCAGCAGTGCGATACTTTTGCCTGTAATCGAACTTAAGCCTGAAGATTTTTCCGGCCATTGAGGTAGCATCAAGACTACAGAGCGAAGCTTTAACAATATAGGAAGGGTTATTGGTAAAACAAGCAGCATCTGTGCCGGCAACCCAATCAGTTGTTGCGCCGGAAGTTCCTTCCAGGCGCATACCAAATTTTTGGGCATCGTTGACATAACGGACATTTCCCTGACCCTTTATGGCTGTAAAGTAGAAATTATCTGCCTTCTGGCTTTCAAATTTTTCACTGAAAGGGAGTGAAGCTACGGAAACGGTTGGATTAACCGTTACCGCCAGAGAGCGCTGGCTGACCGCCCCGGTTGTAAGGTCGATGGCACGAACGCAGTACCAGTTATTGTTATTTTGTGTGATGCCTGTAATATCATAGGTATTCGTTGTTACTTCTGCCAGATGCTCATATACCTGACCGTTTAGCTTCAGCAACTCATATTTTGCATTGGCAACAGCATCCCATTGCATCGTGAACGGCCCCGCACCACCACATTGTGCCGTGGCAACCTTTACATTTGCCGGCACTGGCATAATATTAAATGAGCCTTTGTCCTCATTGAGAACTGAACCATTGGATATACGTATTTTTGCATTTTTTGTTGTCCCGGCAGGTACAGTCCACAGAAAACTCCTGCTGCCTGAAGCAATGCTTGATGAGATGACCGAATAGTTTATCCCGCCGTCAATCGAGTACTCCAATATAAATGGTTTGCTGTAACCCTCGCAATCCCAGCGAATGACTTCCTGGTTACCGGGGGTAAGACACTCGCCGCCGATAGGATAGGTTAGTTTTAGCGTTGGCATCACAATATCATATACAATCGCAAAATCCTGGGCTCCCTGGGGGACCTCGATTCCATCAACATTGATGGTGTAAATTCCGGAAACAGGATTTGATATGGTTACCTGCTCCATATTGTTCAGCATATCGTAATTTCTGACTGCATTTGCAGAAGGATTAAGCGGATCTAAAACCCAGGGGAGCGTAATTGTTCTTCCTTTGGAAACACTCAAATCCAGATCGTTCACAAGAATCTTAGCCGATCCTGCCGTGCCGGCCGGGTCGGTCCATGCCAGCATCACATTTAGTGCAAGCGCGCCTGCAGGGATTGTAATGCTTCTATTATAGGATGTTCCCTGGCTAACTGTACTATTAAAGTAATTGTTTTGTTCCATTACTTCAACAGCCCTTAAGCCGTTAATTTCTCCATATCCATATTTGTAATCAGGACCCGGAGCCCCTAAATCTTTTGCCGTGTTGCATGCCAGGGCCCTGAGGAAGGCTGCATCAGGACGCTGTCCGCCATGTGTTTCTTTATAACGCTGGTAAACCAATGCCATAGTTCCTGCAACACCGGGAGTTGCCATGGAAGTTCCGCTCATCAGTCCGTATCCGTTGTCAAAGAAGGTTGAATATACATCAACACCATCTCCGCTGATGTTAGGAATGAGCCTGCCATCCTTCGACGGGCCAAAACTGCTGAAAGTACTCATGTTATCCATCTGGTCGATAGCAGCAACCATTAATGAATTTTTCATGTTTTTGGAGGTCGTATTGAACCCGCTGGGACATACGGATTGATTGTTCCCTGCAGAGAATACATACAAAAAATATGGATACCAGCTGGCGATGAGGTCTTCATTGTGATCGGTGCTATTGTAAGCGTATGGTTCAGGGCAGGTTGTTACATTGTAGCCCCATGAGTTTGAGGTAATTTCAATGCCATCATTATCAAGGGCAAGCAGTCGTTCATTTGGAACAGGTAAACCGTTGGATTGGGTATTAAAGTTCCAGGCATAAATGGAAGCTTCCGGAGCCATCCCTGCCGCTTTAGGATCTATCAGCCCTGCGCCGGCTATGGTGCCGGCAGTATGTGTACCATGATCGGTATTGTGCATTTCGAATTCACGGTTCACTACTCTGCCGTTGAAATCCCTGTGGTTATATACATCAGCATCCCACAGTCCGATGGTAACGCCTTTGCCCGTCAGGCCATAGCCTAATCCGGGGATCGATGAGCTTAATACATTGGAGCGGTGTAAATTTTTGCCATGGCTATTTTCCATCTCTGATGGAGGAGCGATCGGCTCAATGTTTTGGATCCAATCCAGTGCGGCAAGTTTATCAAGATCTGTTAAGGCCACTTCAGCAGAGAACTGATGGAAGGTCCCTGTAATCTTAACCCCGGAAATTTTCAGTTTTGAAAGTTCACCGGCTACTGTTGTCTCATCAGTGTCCTTGAAATAGGTAACCACAACCTTCACCAGGTTGCTTCCTGCCTTTGCATATTCGGGAACCTGGCCAAGCGCCAAATCCTGACGAATTTTGTACTCAGGCATAATTTCCATTAATGATCTGAGGTTCTTTGAGTCCTCTCTGCTGATGGAATAAAAAGGAGAGGAGACAGAAACGAAGTAAGCGTTACCATGCAAATAACTCAGTAAGGTTATGCCTTGCGCCTTCAGCTGTTTTTGCTCGGCAATGGTAGGAAGCGCAGTAAACTGGAGAATAAAATGGCTTTCTCTGGCAGCAGTATTGTTGCTGCTTTCAGACTGCAATTTTTGTCTCACTTCCTGAAAGTTGGCGGCGGGCGTAACACTTTTCTCATTCAGGGTAACGGTGTAGTGGTTCTGATTTTGCCGTTGCGCCCAGCTAAATCCTACAATCATGACCAGCGTTAATAAGAGTAAAACTTTCCTCATAAAATAATTTGGTTTTAGGGTTGTTAACTATGATGGCACCTTAAAAAATATGATTTTTTAATTGCCTATATAAAACAAATATATCAGTTGATTTTTATTATTCCTAATAATGCATTGAACTATTTTATTAGTCCTCATTATCAATAACTTGCACAGGCTTATTTTCCGAACCCAGGACATCCGGATGGTTGTTAATAACCATTATTGATTGCGGAACTCCTTGCGTATTGCCTTAAAATAAGCTTTATCGCTCATATGAACAGGTTCGTTCATTGGGCAACGCCATAACAGACAACCTCTTAAGGTCGGAACTGGCAGAAATCAGGGGGATTGAAGGGGATTGAGGAGATTGATGCGTTTGCAGTGATTGAGGCGATTGAGGCGATTGAGGCGATTGATGAGATTGAGGGGATTGTTTAGATTGAGGGGATTGGTGAGATTGAGGGGATTGGTGAGATTGAGGGTTAGCGTATGATCTTCAGGCCTTCAATCCTTTCAATCCTTTTCAATCCTTTTCAATCCTTTTCAATCCTTTTCAATCCTTTTCAATCCTTTCAATCCTTTTCAATCCTTTCAATCATTTCAATCATTAAGGATCTTCACTTTGCATTGTATACCAATGGCGGCTTTGATGGAATTTGGCGTTAAATAGAGCTGCTGCACCTCCATGTGATCAACCTTGCCTGTCAGGTAAAATCCGTTCGGTAAAGTATAATGGGTAATATTTTTCTGAATAACATTCTGGGTTTCGCGTAATTCGGCACCTACCGGATAAATAAGATGCTTTGATATCGCGTTTATAATGCCACCTTTTGCCAGCCAACTTGCTGTTTTGATCAGAATGTTTTTGGTCTTCAACTCGTAATCAAGGTCGCTTATCCTGATCGTTGAATCGGCCTTACTGTAAACCGGAATTCCAGAGAAATAAAGTTTTCCGTTTATGCTGCCAATGACGGTGGTTTCAACGATCATGAGCTTATCTTTTCCGTATATGTTCAGCGCTTTAATCGTAATGCTGCGCTTTCCTTCCTTAAAGGTTTTATCAATCAGGTTTTTCCGGGAAATGGAATCGATAAACGTATACGGAATATCGGATACCAGGTTCATCACCGTGTTATCGGTCAATGTATTGGTAATTTTAAGATTAGGTAGTTGCGGATTCGATTTGACAACGGGTTTGTTGCCAATGGAACATATCAGTAGTGAACGGATTGAAGCCACCTGCCTTATCTTCCCGTTTTTCCCGGAGATGGGCATGGCCAATGCTTCTGTCGGTTGCAGGGTCAGCCATAGCTTATATTCAGGCGAGAGGTTGATGGGAACCTGCATGTCTGTCCAGGCCTGCTGTGCATAATTTCGCAGGTTAAGACTTTCTTTCATGCCTTTGTCAATGGCTGAATTGATCTTTTTTTGATTGTAAGCCAGGATCAGATTTGCAATATAGGTAATGGGAATATCCACCGGCCCGACTTTCAAAACAGGGGAACTTATCCATTCATATCCATCCGACTCCGTCAGCGTGCTGATGGTCCAGTCAGGGTTAAGCGTGAGCTTTGTGTTAAATTTCAAGGCTATTTCCGCATTCATTTCGCGGTAGTCAGCGACGTAATATCCGAATTTTTCGATTTTCCATCCTGCCTTTATCCAGAGTTTTAAAGGAACACGATAGGTAAGCAGGTCGTTGTTCAATGCGATCTTGATATCTTCTTTCTTCCAGGCTTTATACATCAGGTTATCCCCACCGTTGTCATCCAGGCTGTTATCCTCATAAATCAAACCTGAAAGCTGTTTGTTCAGCATCTTTTCAACCGTTTTGATATCCATTTCCACTGGCAGCGTGATTGTGGAAGGCTGGGGCTGCCAATCCGGGGTGAGATAGGATTCGGTGGGCCGGGGAGTTTCCTGTGCGTTGCAGGCTCCAGACCACATCAGAACAGACAATAGAACAACTGTATTAACCAATAAACGTTTCCTGAAATTCATAATGCTTAAGCGTTTTAACAGGGCAAAATTAGGCATTACCCGGCAGGCAACCGGTAAAAGGGCGTTTTTATTGGCTTTTTTTAACATTGGCTGCTATCCTTGTATACGTTAAACGGGTGAAATAAGCGGTTAGCCGTTCGGAAAAAAACAGATAAGCCTATGGCGTCGGCGTCGACGCCATAGGTAAAGTGATTTCAGATTCGGATGTCCGGTGGTTTCGACTTCGCTCAACCACCGGATTCCAGAAGATTCAGTAATGTTCTGGAACAGATTTTATTTATTTGTACTTTCAGAACCGAATGATCTTCTGCACCTTATGACTCCGCAGATAGCCCCGGATAATGGTTTGAACATCGCGGTTGTCGGCAAAACTATTGAGATATTCGCGCAATGAATCGACGTTTTCAATGGCGGTATCTGCAGGAAGATATCCAAACCCTGCATAACGGCCATTTTCGATCATTACTACTGCATGCTCATCATCATTCCGGCCCTTATCCACAATGACAAGGTTCCGGCTGCCGTAATCGAATTGCTTCAGGGCCTCTGTTACACGTGAATTGTATTCATCGGGTGGTTCAATGCCAAGGCAGGCCCCTTTGCAGGCGCGTATTCCATGCTGGAAACAGGCGCCCTGGGCGTCATACAGGCCACATAATTTCTGGCAAAGGCTGTAGCGTTCAACCATTGTGAAAAGGAATTCTTTCGCTTCGGCCATTGTGGAGAATGAGGTTATAGGTGCCGGCCGTTTGTTTATTTCGGTAATTTCCAGGTTCTGGTAACCAAAAATATCTGCAGCACTAAAAAGCCCAAAATTAAATGACGACCGGCGCTGGGCCCGGTTGAAAAGCGGTTTTAGTTTCTTAATTTCAGCTGACTCCAGTAAAAGCGCCAGAAGTTCGCTTCCTGTGGCTTCAAAGCTTATGTCGGCCACTCTGGCTTTCATGTTTATCGCTTTTTCGCTCGACTGGTTGCTGAAATGCGTCAGGATGCGGCTATGGATGTTCCGGCTCTTTCCCACATAAATCACTTGGCCCGCTTCATCATGAAAATAATACACCCCGGGCGCTTCGGGTAAAGTGGCAAATATTGAACGGTTTAATGAAGGGTGAAGGGCGCCCGACGGCATGCCGCATAGTGAGGAATCCACCGACAGGAGTCGTTCAAGCACTTTTACGGTTGCTTCTGCATCGCCGGCAGCCCGGTGGCGGTTTTGAATGATTATGCCAAGGTCGTTGCAGAGATTTCCAAGACTGTACGACCGGTGCCCGGGTATCAGTTTCCGGCTTAGTTTTACCGTGCAGAGCGTTTTGCGGTTAAAGGAGTATCCGAGCCTTTTATATTCCTGACGGATAAAATTATAATCAAAATTGGCATTATGCGCCACGAATACCCTGCCTTCCGTCATTTCGATGATTTCACGGGCGACTTCATAAAACTTTGGAGCATCCCGCACCATCTCATCGGTGATACCGGTAAGCCGCGTAATCATAAAGGGAATTGACCGCTCGGGATTGATCAGCGTGCTATACTGGCCAGTAATTTGATTCCCGTCGAACTGGAATATGGAAATCTCAGTCAGCTTTTCGTTGAAAGCATTGCCACCGGTAGTTTCTACGTCAATGATCGCGTACATGAAGTTCTTGCGCTTTGTTTTCCCTTTCAAAAAAGACGGGAATCAGGGCGATAAAAGTAGTAAAAAATGAAAAGATGACTATCATTAAATAATGGCACTGAATGGTGTAATTATGCATGACCTGAGCGAAGCGATTTCAGGTGTGTAATGAGCTTGATGAGGTAAAATCTGCGAAAATCTGCGTGCAATTCTTCTTCGAAATCCTTACAATTGCCCCAGGTCCATCTTGATGCGTGACGTCAGAATATCGATAGCCACGTGATTGGCTCCACCCTGGGGGACAATAATATCGGCATAGCGCTTGGTAGGTTCAATAAACTGCAGGTGCATCGGTTTTACAAACTTCTCGTAATGATCGAGCACCTGTATGAAAGAACGTCCCCGTTCCTCAATATCCCTGCGGATTACCCGCATCAGGCGGTCGTCGCCATCGGCATCCACATAAACCTTGATATCCATGCGTTCGCGCATCCGCGGATTGGAGAGGATCAGAATTCCTTCCACAATGAGTACTTCTTTGGGGGCAACGGGGATTGATTCCTTACTTCTGGCACAGGTAAGATATGAATAGATCGGCATCTCGATGGATTCACCATTGGCGAGTGCATCCAGATGCTTTATCAAAAGATTAAACTCGATAGAGGAAGGGTGGTCAAAATTGATCTTGCTGCGCTCTTCAGCACTTTTTTGACCATTGTCCTTGTAATAGGCATCCTGAGAGATGACAACAACAGAATCCTTGGGCAGTTTTTTTACGATCTGGCGCACAACGGTTGATTTTCCGCAACCCGAACCACCCGCGATACCAATGATCAGCATATATTCCCGGTTCTTTAATAAAGGAAGCTTAATAATACCCCTGCTGCTACAGCGCTTCCAATCACTCCGGCAACATTGGGACCCATCGCATGCATGAGCAGGTGATTCGTTCTGTCATATTCCAACCCTATAACTTGTGATACACGGGCACTTGCCGGAACGGCAGAAACACCTGCATTTCCTATAAGCGGGTTAATCTTATTCCCTTCTTTCAGAAACAGATTGAAGATCTTTACGAACATCACACCGCCAAAGGTAGCAATTGCAAACGATAATGCACCAATGGCAAATATACCAACCGATTTGGGTGTTAAAAATGTACTCGCCTGTGTTGATGCGCCAACGGTGAGGCCAAGCAGAATAGTCACAATATCGATCATCGGGCCTTTGGCTGTATCAGCCAGGCGTTTGGTCACGGTACTTTCCTTAAGCAGGTTGCCCATGAAGAGCATGCCCAACAGTGGTATGGCAGCCGGAACAATGAAACACGTGAACAGCATCCCGATAATAGGAAAGAGAATTTTTTCACGCTTAGAAACTGAGCGTGGTGGTTTCATGCGGATTAAACGTTCCCTGGGGTTTGTCAGCAATCTCATGATGGGAGGCTGTATGATGGGCACAAGAGCCATATAGGAATATGCAGAAACCGCAATGGCGCCCATTAGTTCAGGCGCAAGCTTTGAAGTAAGGAAGATTGCCGTGGGACCATCGGCACCGCCAATGATACCAATTGCACCAGCTTCCGAAGGAGAAAAACCCAGGGCCAGAGCGCCGGCATATGCACCAAAAATACCCAACTGCGCAGCGGCTCCGACGAGCATGAGTTTCGGATTTGAGATCAATGCTGAAAAATCTGTCATGGCACCGATACCCAGAAATATAAGCGGCGGATAAATACCATACCGGACCCCGAAATAAAGGTAGTTCAGTACACTTCCGCTTTGGTATATGCCGGTCTCCTGATTTAGCGGATCGCCGGCGGAAATATGCTCAGCACCAATAAAAGGAATATTTCCTATCAGAATGCCAAAGCCGATAGGCACGAGCAACATGGGTTCAAATCCCTTCCCTATGGCAAGATAAATAAATACCAGACCTACGATGATCATAACCACATGACCCCCGGTGAAATTGGCGAACGCCGTTGTGCTTAAGAACTGAGCAAGACGGTCGCTCATAAAAACCCAGGTACTGATTGCTTTATCCATCATTTTATTCTGCTATTTGGATAAGTAAATCGCCTTCCATCACCTGATCGCCTTGTTTAACCTTGATGGATGTAACGGTTCCTTCCTTATCGGCATTGATATTGTTCTCCATTTTCATGGCTTCCAGGGTAATCAGTTTTTGTCCGATCTTCACACTGTCACCTTCCTTCACATGCAGCATCAGAATAACTCCCGGCAACGGCGATTTAATGTTTCCGCTGCCTTTAGGCGCCGAAGGACTACTTGTTTTGGATATCGACGGATGCGAATCCGTTGATGGTACCGCCAGGCTGCGCACCAATTTGGGTGTTTTGGTCATCGGTATGCTCCTGTCAACTTCGACAGTATATACCGTTCCGTTTACGTCTACTTCGGCAAGGTTGTCTTCGATACTCAGGATATCCGCTTCGTATTGATTACCGTTGATGGTGAATTTAAATTTCTTCATAGGTATTTGAAATTGACCTGATTTCTAATGTCGTTTGATCGTTTGAAGGTTAGATGGTTTGAGCAAGATAACCAAGCTGTTTAATTTATTGATTCCGCTCTTTTTAACTTACTTCGGTGATCTCGTTAAGCCGTAAATCTTCGAGCTCCAGGGTGAATAGGTACGCGCCACACGTTTCATGGTGATGATCGGATCTTCGATATCGTGCAGTTGTGCGTGGTACATGTGCAAGGCCAGCGCGATGACAGCATTTATTTCACCGGAAATCTCATCTTCATCCTCAATGGCTGCATGCTTAGGTGTTACATCCTTCTTCCTTCTTTCACCGCCATATATTTTCCCAAGATATTTAAATGTCATATACAGGAAGATTAGCGCAATAAAAACTACACTCATGGCAATAATTGCCATAGCAACTCCATAGGGATCTGCAACTCCGAAAGCCTTGGCAGATTTATGAAGTACCGGCACGGCGGCTTCTGTTTGTAATAATATGCTGTTGATCATAATCCGATATTATAGTGGAATGTTTGAATGCTTCTTGGGCGGATTCACATCTTTTTTAGTAGCCAGAGCCTGCAATGCCCGTATCACCCTGAAACGTGTGTTACGGGGTTCGATAACGTCGTCGATAAAGCCATACTTGGCTGCATTATAAGGATTGGCAAACCTGATCTTATATTCGTCCTCACTCTTGTGCCTGAATTCTTCGCGTTCATTTTCATCGGTGAAACCGGCCAATTTCTTGTTCAGCAGCACTTCAATGGCACCTTTGGCGCCCATCACAGCTATTTCGGCTGTAGGCCAGGCGTAATTGATATCCCCGCGCAGATGTTTGGAACTCATCACATCGTATGCACCGCCATATGCTTTGCGCAGGATGATGGTAATTTTAGGAACTGTGGCTTCGCCATAGGCAAATAGCAGCTTGGCACCATTGGTAATGATTCCGCCGTATTCCTGCGCTGTGCCCGGCAGAAAGCCCGGTACATCAACGAGTGTGAGAATGGGAACATTGAATGCATCGCAGAAACGCACGAAGCGCGCTGCTTTGCGCGAGGCATTGATATCCAGTACACCGGCCAGGTAGTTTGGCTGGTTGGCAACAATGCCTACCGGCATCCCATTGAACCGGGCATATCCGATGCAAATATTTGGTGCATAGTGACGGTGTATTTCCATGAACTCACCATCGTCGGCGATGGCATAGATCACATCCTTTACATCGTAAGGCTTGTTGGGATTATCCGGGATGAAATAGTTGAGCGATTCATCCAAACGGTCGATGGGGTCATTACAAGGAGCTATTGGGGGATCTTCCAGGTTGTTTTGCGGAAGGAAGCTCAGGAGCTTGCGGATAAGCAGCATGCCTTCCTGTTCGTCATCGGCAATAAAATGCGACACCCCTGACTTGGAGCCATGCACGGTTGCACCGCCCAGTTCGTCCTCGGTTACGATTTCACCGGTTACCGTTTTAACAACTTTAGGTCCGGTTACAAACATGTAACTGTTCTTCTTGGACATGATGATAAAATCAGTGAGGGCGGGAGAATAAACCGCTCCACCCGCACAGGGTCCAAAGATGGCCGAAATCTGGGGAATTACACCCGAGGCCATAATATTGCGCTGAAAGATCTCGGCATACCCGGCAAGGCTCTGAACACCTTCCTGTATACGGGCACCACCACTGTCGTTGATTCCGATGAGCGGAGCACCAACCTTCATGGCCTGGTCCATCACCTTACAGATTTTATTGGCGAAAGTCTCGGAAAGTGAGCCACCGAAAACGGTAAAATCCTGGGAGAAAACATAGACGATACGCCCGTCGATGGTTCCGTAGCCGGTTACTACACCGTCGGAGAGGTATTGCTCATTCTCGAGACCATATTCGACGCAGCGATGCGTAACGAACATGTCAAATTCTTCAAAACTGCCTTCGTCTAACAGCACTTCGATGCGTTCACGGGCCGTAAGTTTCCCCTTTTTATGCTGGGAATCAATCCGTTTTTGTCCTCCACCGAGTTTGGCAAGTTCCCGCTTATCGAGGAGTTCCTTAATTTTATCTTCTATGGGCATAGCGTAGGATTTTATTCGTTTTTATTCTCGCAAAGTTCGGTAAGTACTCCTCCTGTCGATCTGGGGTGCAGGAAAGCAATTGATAGTCCTTCGGCACCCTTGCGCGGCTGTTTGTCGATAAGCTGAACGCCATTGGCCTCAACTTCGGCAAGCGCGCTTTCAAGTCCCTTTACAGCGTAAGCCATGTGATGGATGCCTTCGCCTTTTTTTTCGATAAATTTACCAATCGGTCCTTCGGGGTCAGTGGATTCAAGGAGTTCTATCTTGGTTTGCCCGATCATGAAGAAGGCAGTGCGGACACGCTGTTCCTTCACTTCTTCTGTTGCGTAGCACTTCAGCCCGAGGACTTTTTCGTACCATGCAATGCTCTCTTCCAGATTCTTTACGGCGATGCCGATATGTTCAATATGGGTTGGTGTCATTGGGTGTTGAATTTTTTTGCAAAATTAGTTTAATATTATTGTTTTATGGGTACGTTTAAATAAAATATGTTACCGGGATAACTTCTTCATAAGATGCTATGCGTTTGATGTTTACTTCTGATAAATTTACCTTTTATCATATTTAAATGCATGAATATCTGACCTTTTTAGGTGCGCAAATAAGCTTGCTTTTGACGTTTTTTAACGCCAATGTTTTAAAACTTTAAAATGCTTTTAAGGTTAGATGGGGGTGGTTCAGGGAAGGGCTGATGGGCGGCAATGCGAAATATAACTGCCGATGCTGCAGGTCTGTGGGTTTTACTCACATCTTCCTCGTTTTTGGGGTGTTTGTGAGGTTGCTTCGCCCGGTTTACGATTTTAGATTTGTGCTTACTTCCAAAATCTTAATTCGTTAATCCTTATTCTTAAATCCTCTTTTGGGGGCTACGCTGAAAAGAATATTTCCTGCTACGTGCAGAAGGTTTATTCGCTTCGCATAGGAGCTTGCTGATTATCGCTGCTGATTATCCGCTGATTTATACGTTCAGAAAGCTGTTTATTTCTATTTGTGACCTTTTCGTCCCTTCGCCCCGCTTCCTATAAGATCCAGAATACCGTTTATAAAGGTAAGCGGATGCATGGGGTTGCCGGGAACATACAGATCAACATTGTTTTTTTCCAGAAAACGCCTGTCGAGCGCAGGACTGCCGGCAAATATTCCGCCACTGATGGCATCCACGCCGGCAAGGATGATCAGTTTTGGCTCAGGCATTGCATCATAGCATGTCTGGAGTGCCACAGCCATATTGGCGGTGATGGGACCGGTGATGACAATACCATCGGCATGGCGGGGAGATGCCACGAATTCAATTCCAAACCGCCCCATGTCAAAGTTAACATTACTGCAGGCATTTAATTCCAGTTCGCAACTGTTGTCGCCTCCGGCCGAAACCTGACGCAGTTTAAGTGAACCGCCGAAATAAGCATGAATTTCTTTGCGGATAGTGTCAGCATCCAGCTTTACAGGGGCATCAATACCTTCGGTGATGACGAGATCGTTTCGCCTGTTGGCCGAAATCCTGTAATCGGTCGTAAAACGTATCTTTTGGGGAAATGCAAATGCGCACTCTCCACAGAAAGTGCATTTACCCATGTCGATGCGCACGGGCCGGATTGAAATAGCCCCTGTCGGGCAGATCGCCATCAGTTCCTGTTCGTCTGCCGGGGTGCTGCTGATGACCGGCCGGCCGCGAAATATTCCCGGAACTTTAACCGTGGTCACATCGGGAATGTATTGCTTACCCTGATGGTATAATATTTTTAAGTTGTTTAGCATATGCTTCCGTCTAACTTTTATACATTTAGCTGATAAACAGCTAATTAAATCTTATAAATAAATTCCAAATTCCAAGCCCCAAGTCCCAGGTCCCAAATTCCAAGTCCCAAGTTCCAAATTCCAAATTTCAAGTTCCGGGTTCAGAATTCCAAAATCCATATTCCATGGTGAATTTTGATTCTTAGGCCTAATATTTCTAAGGATATCTAGTATTTCTATCTATTTGTATTTCAATGTATTTCAATGTACTTCAATATACTTCAATATACTT